>CAMPCJ010000006.1 GCA_946645685.1 uncultured Clostridia bacterium
TTTTCATGGCCCGCCCAAAGGGACTCGAACCCCCAGCCTTCAGAATCGGAATCTGACGCTCTATCCAATTGCGCTATGGGCGGATGTGAGCGCCAAGAGAACTTGGCGCTGTAAGTTACGCTAAGAGATTGGGAATGAAGACCGGCACCAGCCACAGAAGCTGGTAAAGCATAACGAACATCGTATCCGCTTTGGCAAGGTTGCCGGTAAGGTACAGAAAGACGAGAGAGCCGGCGCCCGCCAGAAGGGACAGGATCTTGATCACACTGTTGATCCGGACGGTATGCACCATGGAATCCGACAGGACGAAGGTTTGCAGAAGTCCCGCGATGCTGGCGGTGCAGACGACGCCGCTCTGGCTCTTTTCCAGAATGGGCGCGTCCTTCATGGCGTCCGTGGTCTTAATGACCCCAGCAGGTATTTTATCACTCTTTAAAAGATTTTGCAAGAGGTTTGTGTCAATATTCGGGTCACAAGTTTTTACCGCCGGACAGATGCCCGCTTTGTACAAACTGACCAGTGTTTTCTTGAAGCGGGTGCTGACCGAGTAACGAATGTAGAACTTCGCCGCCAGCTCCGTGCCGATGACCATATACATGATCTTGCCGGAGTGCTCTTCAAACTCTTCGTCCGTGTTATCCTTGGGATAGCCGAAATCGTAAGAGAGCATATAATCTTTGTTCCCCACGAAAACGTCCTGGCCTTCCAGCTTGGCGCACATACCGTCCGCGGTGATCTCGCTGAAATCGAAGTCCTGGGAGATCTCGTCCACCACGCCGGAAATGGTTTTCTTGAACACCATGGAAAGGGGACCGCCCAGCTTTTCAAAGATCATGGCGGCGTACAGGATGGCTTTGTCGATCCTGGTCTGCCCGTAGGTGCGGATGGTGGTCACTTTTACATATTTGGCGGGGAAGACCTCCTTATCCGTAAAGGAAACGACGCTTGCCCGGGCGCAATCTTCCGCCTCCGCCAGACTGATGATGGCTGCGTCCTTCTTTTCCGCTTTCCGGGTGAAATGTGCCTGGGGCAGGGTCTGCGTGAAGATGCCGCACAAGGGCAGCGTCATAAACGCGGCAGTGACGAAAATGCCGACCGCGTCCGGAATGGAGCGGGTCTGCAGGTAATAATACACGCCGAACGCTGCGGAGAGAAGAAAGGACAAGGCCACCGTCCAACCGTAAATGGCTTGGGAGCGGGGCGTTTTTTGGCTGCGCTTGAAAAAGTCCTCCACAAACTCCGCCCGCTGCACGGTGTAGATCTTCTGTTCGCCGGGCAAAAGCTCCCGGAATGCTTCATTCTCGGCGCTGTCCCCCGCGACTTCCTCGCCCACGAATTTTGTGTGACGGGAGGCTGCGACGCGGAAGGAGCGGTACAGGCGCTTGTTATCCAGAAAACGGGCAATGCCGTTTAAAAGGCTGTAGAGCAAAGCGACGCTGCCGAACAGAACGTAATGATCGGTGGGGAAAATGATGTGGACGATGGGGTTGACCACCGCGAGAAGCATGACCAGGAACGTCAGGGAATCCCGGTTGGCTTTTCCGGTGAACAACCGCTTGATCCCGTCTCCCAGACTTGAGAGCTGAAACAGGGCGCTGATGAAGATCAACTGCACGTCCAGAAGCAGATAGATCATGTCGTAAGTATCGTAGGGGCGCAGGAACTCGGGGTGATAGATGTTGGAGAAGGTAGCGCTCTCCAGGTACAGGACGATGCCGAAGAGCAGGAACAGCCACACGCAGTTCACAAGAGAACGGAAGTTTCTGTTCCGCAGATGCTCCGCGAATTCATCGTACTGCTCACGGGAAGTGTATTCCTCGGGCAAAACCTCCAGACGGGTCTTGCCGGTGTTCTCCAGCTCGTCGTAGGTATCGTTATACGGCGTGTCCGGGTCGGGCACGTGAAATTCATCCGCCACGGCGGGGGCTCCGTTTCCATCCGCGGACGCGCCCTCGGCGTTCTCTTCTTTCGAGGCGGAGGAATACTCCCTGGTTTTTTCGTCTTCGCCTACGTGGACGGCGACGTAATCCCCGTTGTCTCCGGTGCCCACGGCGGCAAACGCCTGGGTCTCCCCGTTGTCCCCGGCGCCCACGGCGGCAAACGCCTGGGTCTCGCCCGACTCATCGCCTTTGCCTGCTTCGGCAAGGTCTGCCTGGGCGTCTTTCGCGGAAGGGGCTTCTTCGCCCTTGTCCTTTTTCTTCTTTTTCTTTTTGGCTTTGTCGTCGTTGAACGCCTGGATCAAAAGAGAGGTGGCGTCTTCCGCCGCGCCGCCGATCGCCGCGGCGTCCACCGCCTGCCGGGACGCGCCGAAAACGGCGTCCAACTTGGCAAAGTCGATCTCGTCGTGCTTGAGAGAAAACTCTTCTCCCTCTTTTTCTTCCGTCAGCCGACGGATCAGCTCCTCGTCATAGTCCGCGTCCTTCACGGGCTCGGCCGGCTTTTCCTCCGGAGCCTGATCGGTCAGAAGATCTTCCGGGATCTCGCCGGTCTCGTCGGCGGCACGGGCGGCAGGGGAAATGGGGGACTCCATTGCGTCCATCCCGCGCTCGGACTTTTCTTCGGGTGCGGCGCCGTCGCTTTCGGCCTCCGGCTTTTCTTCCGGGATCCGGCGGCGGGAAACTTCCGCCAAAGGCTCCACCTTGTCCTCCGCCACGGCGGCAGGGGCGGACGCGGTAGCAAGATCCAGGTCCGTCAGCAGCTCCGGATTCTTCGCGGGCGCCGGCGTTTCCTGGGTTTTGGTCTTTCGTTTGATCCTGTAAACGGATGCCATCTGTTTACCTCTCCGATCTTTCTTTTGATCTCTGCCGCAGCACCTCGTACAAAACGACGGCGCCCGCGCAGGAAACGTTCAGGGAATTGACTCTGCCCCGCATGGGCAGGGAGATCACAAAATCGCTTTTTTCTTTCAGCAGGCGGGAAACGCCTTTTCCCTCGCTGCCTAAGATCAAGGCGCAGGGACCGTGATAATCCACCCGGTCATAAGGCTCTCCGTCCGCTTCGCAGGCGTAGATCCAAACGCCGCTATCCTTCAATTTGTCCACCGCGGACGCCAGATTGCTCACCCGGCACACCGCCACGTGTTCCGCCGCTCCGGCGGAGGATTTCATCACGGCGCCGGACAGGGAAGCCGCTCCGATCTTGGGGATGATGATCCCGTGCGCCCCCGCCCCGTCAACGGAACGGATCAGAGCGCCCAGATTGTGGGGATCCTCCACGCCGTCCGCAATGAGGAAGAAGGGGTCTTCCCCCCGTTCCCGGGCGACGGCGAAGAGATCGGAAAGCGTGGCGTATTCTTTGCCGGTGGCGACGGCGGCAACGCCCTGATGGCGCGCTCCTCCCGTCATGCGATCCAGCTTTTCCCGGTCGCAAAAGCCCACGGGAATGCCCCTCTCCCGGGCGACGGCGCAGATCTTTTTCAAACTGCCGTCCCCGTCCCGGAGCAGGTGGATCTTGTCCACGCTCCTGCCGGCGGCAAGGAGCTCCAGAACGGCGTTGCGCCCGTAGATCAGATCCGTTTCCTCCCGCGGCGCAGGATCAAGTCTCGTTCTTTCTCGCTTCATATGCTTTTCCTGTCTCATAATTAAAATCAGTATAACACAGTTTTTCGGAAAAGTATAGTCCTTTTTCTATTTTTTTGACGAAAAAGGGCAGCTTTTTTGTCTGCCCTTTGGCACATAGGAAGAAATAGCGCTTTTCTTCCTAAATAATTGAAAAAGAACTTGCTTTTTCCATCCGGTTTGGTATATTATAGGAGGAAAAGATCGGAAGGAGGAAAGGCAGACTATGGATTGGCTCTATCTCACCAGCCGCCAAAACGGTACGGTCAAAAGCGTATGTTCTTTGCGGGATAAAAAGTATCGTGATGAAATGGGCCTTTTCCCGGTGGAGGGGATCAAGTTCCTTTCCGATCTGGCAAAGGACGGGATCGTGCCTGCCGCTCTCTTTCTGTCCGAAGACAGCCGCCTGGATCGGGCGCGCGCCGAGGAAATGGCGGGGGAGAAGACCCGGCTTTATCTGGTCACGCCATCCGTGTATGAAAAGATTTCCGAAGAGCAGGCGGGGGAAGGGGTTTTGGCGCTTTATGAAAAAAGCAGCCTGCCTGCGCCTCGCGGCGGGGAAAAGCGCGTCATAGCGCTGGAAGGTGTGCAGGATCCCGGCAACGTGGGCGCCTGCGTTCGTTCCGCCGCCGCGCTCGGCTTTGACGCGGTCTGGGTCGCCCGCTGCGCCGACGTACTCGGCTCCAAAGCGCTGCGCTCTTCCATGGGCGCTTTGTTTCGCATTCCCGTGGTGATTTTTCCCGACGGGAAAGCGCTCTTGTCCGCCGCCCGGGAGAAAAATCTTCTTTCCGTTGCAGCGTGCCTTTCCGGGGACGCTGTTTCTCTCTCCCGTGTGGATCTGCGCCGTCCGGTCTGTTTGTTCATCGGCAGTGAGGGGCAGGGGCTGACGGAGGAAGTCGCTCGGGGCGCCGACGTGCGCGCCGTCATTCCCATGCGTGGCATGGAAAGCGTGAACGCCGCCGCCGCTGCCGCCATTTTTATGTGGGAGGCTGTCCGGGATGAAGCGTAAGGAACGGGAAAACGAGGACAGATTGCTGTCCTGGCTGTGGCTGGCGGGCGCGTGCCGACCCGGTTCCGTGCTGCCCTCCACCCTTCTGAAGTTTTTCGGCTCCCCGGAAAAGATCTACGAAGCCGGGGAAGAGGACTTCGATCAGGTCGACACCAATTTTTACGGGCATAAAGAAACCCTTTGCGATAAGGAGCTGGAAAAAGCCCGTTCCATCCTTTCCTATTGCCGGGAAAACGGAGTAGGGATCATGACGCCGGATGATTATCTCTATCCGGAAAAGCTGCGTTCCATCCCCAACAAACCCCTGGTCTTATACTATCTGGGCAACTTTTTCGATCCCGATACCACCTTTACCGTGGGCGTGGTGGGCACCCGCCGCGCCAGCACCTACGGCATCCACGCCGCCAAAAGGATCGCTTACGACCTCGCCCGCAGCGGCGCCGTGATCTGTTCCGGTATGGCTGCCGGGATCGACGCTGCGGCTCATCGCGCCGCTCTCTACTGCGGCAAATTCACCGTGGGTATTCTGGGGTGCGGCATTGACCGGGTCTATCCCAAAGAAAACGAGGCGCTTTACGCCGAGACCATTGAAAAAGGGCTGGTGTTGACGGAGTATCCGCCCGGCACTCCGCCCCTGGGACGGAATTTTCCGGTGCGCAACCGTTTGATCGCCGCGCTTTCCGACGCCGTCGCCGTGATCGAAGGCGGCGAGGAGAGCGGCGCGCTGATCACCGCGGAGGACGCCATGCGTCAGGGCAAGGCGCTTTACACCGTTCCCGGATCCATTTTCGCTTCCGACAGTGCGGGATCCAACTTTCTTTTGAAACTCGGCGCAAAGCCTTTGCTTTCCGCTTACGATATCGTTTCGGATTTTCAGCGCAAGTATCCCGGTTTGGAAGGCGCCGTCAAACTCTTCCGGCAGGAAGACAGGGATCGCCGGGAGGCGCCCAAGTCCAAAAAGGAACCGTCTGTTCGGGCAAAGATCAAAAAGTACGCGTTTCCGGGACTGAAACGGGTAAGCGAAGAAAAAGAGCCCGTTCCGCCCGCGTATGAATTTATCCCCCTCGACGAAGCGGCGCCCAAGGAGGACGGCGCGTCGCTCACCCTGCCTCAGCTCAGCGAGGAGGAGATCGCCGTTTATCAGCGCCTTTCCTTCGATCCGGTGACGCCGGATCAGCTGTTGGGAGAAGGGGAGCGGATGGCGGATCTTCTCAAAACCCTCACCAAACTTGAAATCAAGGGCCTCATCGACCGCTCTCCCGGCGGGAAATTCGTTCGGCGGGATCGGGCGGAGGCATGAAAGGAAAAACAATGGCAAACAATCTGGTAATCGTGGAGTCCCCCACCAAAGCGGCAACCATCAAGAGCTTTCTCGGCTCCGGTTATAAGGTGGTCGCCTGTCAGGGACACGTGCGGGATCTTCCCAAAAGCGCCCTGGGCGTTGACGTGGAGCATGATTTTGCACCCAAATACATCAACATCCGCGGCAAGGGCGATCTGATCCGCGACCTGAAAAAAGAAGCGAAAAAGGCGGATAAGGTCTATCTCGCCAGCGACCCTGACCGGGAGGGAGAAGCCATCAGCTGGCATCTGGCTCAGGTTTTGGGGCTGGAAGGGAAGAGCGGCGGGCGCATCTCCTTCAATGAGATCACCAAAAGCGCCGTCAAAAGCGCCATCGCGTCCCCCCGCAAGATCGATATGGCGCTGGTGGACTCTCAACAGACCCGCCGCATCCTGGATCGCATCGTGGGGTATAAGCTCAGTCCCCTTCTGTGGAAAACCGTTCAGAACGGCCTTTCCGCAGGGCGTGTGCAGAGCGTTGCCACCCGCCTTGTGGTGGATCGGGAGCGGGAGATCCGCGCTTTCGTGCCGGAGGAATACTGGACCATGGCGGTGACGTTGACCACCGAGGGGGGCAAGGATTTCGTCGCCCGGTTCCACGGCAGCGCCGCCAAGAAGATGACCTTGGGCAGCCGGGAAAGCTGCGATAAGGTGCTTTCTTCTCTCAAGGGTGCCGTCTACACCGTTCGCAAGGTGGAGAAAAACACCAAATATAAAACGCCACACGCACCTTTCACCACCTCTCAGCTGCAGCAGGAGGCGTTCAAGCGGCTTGGCTTTTCCTCCAAGAAGACCATGCGGGTCGCGCAAAGCCTGTATGAGGGTATCGTTCTGGGGCGCCATGAGGAGCATGGCTTGATCACTTATATGCGTACTGACTCTCTTCGGGTCTCCGACGAGGCGAGAAGCGCCGCCAAGGATCTGATCCTTTCCCGTTACGGCAAGCAGTTTTATCCCGAAAAGCCCCGGATCTACCGCACGGGCAATTCCGCTCAGGACGCCCACGAAGCCATCCGTCCCACCGATCCCGCGAAGACCCCGGATCAGGTGAAGGACGCGCTTTCAGCCGAACAGTACCGTCTGTATAAGCTCATCTGGGAACGCTTCACCGCCAGTCAGATGGCGAGCGCCGTCATTGACTGTCAGAGCGTGGACGTCGTGGCGGACTGCGCCGACGGGAAAAAGTATCTGTTCAAGGCTTCCGGAGAAACTGTTCGCTTCCAGGGCTACCTGAAGGTGTACGGTGAATGGAAGGATGAGGAAGACGGTGACAAGACGGGAAAATTGCCTCCCCTGACGGAGGGAGAGGGCTTGACCGTGAAGGATCTCACCCACAAGCAGAACTTTACCCAGCCCCCCCGCCGTTACAATGAGGCGAGCCTTGTGGACGCGCTGGAAGCCAAGGGCATCGGGCGCCCCAGTACCTACGCGCCCACCATCGAGACCATCCTCACCCGGGGGTACATTGCCCGGGAGAAAAAGCAGCTCGCTCCCACCAAGCTGGGCGAAGTGACCAACGATATTATGGAAAAGAACTTCGGGCCCGTGGTGGATTATGAGTTCACCGCCAACCTGGAGAAAAAACTGGACGACATCGCCGACGGCAAAGAGGATTACGTCCGCGTGCTGTCCGACTTCTACGGCGAGTTCAAGGGACTGTTGGACGAGGCGGAAAAAGAGTACGCGGAAAAAGGCCGCGTGGAGCTTCCTCAGGAAGAGCTGGACGCCGTCTGCCCCAACTGCGGACGGCGGATGATCGTCAAGTCCGGGCGTTTCGGAAAATTCGCCGCCTGTCCCGGCTATCCCGAGTGCCGTACCACTCTGCCCCTGGACAAGGACGGGAAGATCAAAAAGGTGGAAAAGGCGCCGGAGGAAGTGGTGCCCGGCATGACTTGTCCCAAGTGCGGCGGGGAAATGGTGAAGAAGACCGGTCGTTTCGGGGAGTTTTTCGCCTGCAGAAACTATCCCAAGTGCCGCTATACTTACCAGACGCCCAAGACCATCGGCGTGAAATGCCCCAAGTGCGGCGGGGAGATGGTGGAAAAGAGCAGCCGGAAGAGCACCTTTTACGGATGCAGCAATTTCCCTGCCTGCGACTATTCCCTGTGGGATGAGCCCACCGGGCGCGCCTGCCCCAAGTGCGGCGAGATGCTGGTCAAGAAGAAAAACGGTACGGTGGGCTGTTCTTCCCGTACCTGCAAATACAAAGAGAGTGCCGAAGGAGAGGAAAAGTAAGTGGCAATCCGTTTGATCGTTGACGCGATGGGCGGCGACCACGCCCCGGGCGAGATCGTCCTCGGCGCGGCGAAAGCCCTGGAGATGATCCCCTCCCTGACCTTGCTCTTTACCGGGGATCGGGAGAGCATACTCCGGATCCTGGAACAGTGCGGCGCGCCCATGGATCGGATCCGCATCGAGCATACCGCCTCCGTGGTGGAAATGGAGGACGATCCGCTCCTCCTTCTGAAAAGCAAAAAAGACTCTTCCATGGCGCGGGGATTTGCCCTGCTGCGGGATGGAGAGGGAGACGCGTTTCTCAGCGCCGGCTCCACCGGAGCCATGCTCATCGGCGCCTCCAGCCGCGTGTATAAAAACCGGCTGCCCGGTGTTAAGCGCTGCGCCCTGGGGGCGATCCTGCCCTTCAGCAATCCCACCCTGCTTTTGGACGCGGGTGCCAACCCGGAAGTCAGCGCGGAAGAGCTGGCGCAGTTCGCTCAGATGGGCAACGTCTATATGAAAGCCGTCTTCGGCATTGAGAGGCCCCGGATCGGTCTGGTGAACAACGGCGGCGAGGCCACCAAAGGCACCCCGGTCTACGTGGAAGCGCATCAACTGCTGAGAGAAGCGGGGGATCTGAACTTTGTGGGCAACGTGGAGGGCAGGGACCTGCCTTTGGGCGCCTGCGACGTGGCGGTGTGCGACGGCTTCACCGGCAACGTGATCTTAAAGCTCTCCGAGGGCTTCGGCAAGTTTTTGTCCAAGTCCCTGGAAAAAACGTTCCGCAGCGGACCTCTCTCCGGCCTTTCCTACGTCCTGATCAAGAAGGATCTGATGAAGTTCAAAGCGGATATGTCTTATGAAAAATACGGCGGGGCACCCTTGTTGGGTACCATCCGTCCGGTGATCAAAGCCCACGGTTCCTCCCGGGCGGAGGCGATCCGGAACGCCGTGTTGTACGCCGCCAAATACGCTTCCTCCGAGGCCTCCCGCTCCCTGTATCACTCTTTTTCCCAACAGGCGCGGACGGAGAACGGCGGGGAGAGCGAGGTGTGATCGTGGAAGTAAGGCACGCCCGCCTTTCGGACTACCCGAAGGCGTTTCTCACCCGTCTGCCGGATCTGATGAAAAAGATCGGCTATTCCTTCCGGGACGAGAGCTATCTGCGGATCGCCCTGACCCATTCGTCCTTTGCCAACGAAAAGCGGAGCAAGGTGCGCTTTGAGCATAACGAACGGCAGGAGTTTTTAGGGGACTCCATTTTGTCCGCCGTGGTATCGGAGCATATTTTCGCCGACCACCACGCCTATCCCGAGGGCATTCTCACTCGGCTCCGGTCCGGCTCCGTCAACGCGGACGCGCTGTTCGAATACGCCAAAGACCTGTCTCTGGGTTCATATATGCTACTCAATCACGGGCTGGAGGAATCCGGCGGAAGAGAACAGAAAAACGTTTTGGCGGATTGCTTTGAGGCGCTCATCGGCGCCCTGTTCCTGGACGGCGGAATGGAAGCCGCCGCGCCCTTCGTCCTGCGCTTTGCCGTTCCCAAGCTGAAACAGCTCGTTTCCGGCGGCAAGCTCCACGATCGGGATTATAAGTCCCTGATCCAGGAAAAAGTGCAGACCAGCCCCGGCGAGAAGCTGGAATACCGCACGGTGGAAGAGACCGGACCCGATCACGACAAACGCTTTCGGGTGGAACTGTACCTCAACTCCAACCGGGTGGGGGAGGGCGCCGGGCACAGCAAGCGGGAAGCGGAGCAGGCGGCGGCGCGGGAAGCGCTTAGGACCTGGTTCGGCGAAAGCTTTGAGACAGAATAAGAATTGTAAGGAAACGCTTTTATGTATTTAAAAACCTTGGAACTTGTGGGGTTCAAATCTTTCCCCGACAAAACGGTCATTGAATTCGATAAGGGGATGACCGCCATCGTCGGCGCCAACGGCTCCGGCAAGAGCAACATTTCCGACGCGGTACGTTGGGTGCTGGGTGAAATGAGCGCCAAGAGCCTGCGGGGCAGCAAGATGGAGGACGTGATCTTCAACGGCTCGGGCAAGCGCCGCCCCGCCAATTTTGCCGAGGTGATCATGACCATCGACAATTCCGACTACCTGATGAAGATCGATTACGATGAGGTCAGCGTGGGGCGTCGGCTTTACCGTTCCGGGGAAAGCGAGTATTTCCTCAACCGGAAGCAGGTGCGCCTGAAAGACGTGGTAGACCTGTTCCTCAACACCGGTATCGGCAGAGAGGGCTATTCCGTCATCAGTCAGGGCAAGATCGCGGAGATCATTTCCCTGAAGGGCAACGAGCGCCGGGAGCTGTTCGAAGAGGCGGCGGGCATCACCCGCTTCCGCTACCGCAAGCACGAGGCGGCGCTGAAGCTGGCAAGCGTTTCGGACAACGCCGTGCGGATCAACGACATCCTTTCCGAAGTGCAGTCCCGTCTGCCCGGTTTGGAGTCCCAGGCAGCCAAGGCGGAAAAATATCTCGCCATCGCCGGAGAAAAGAAACAGCTGGAGCTGGGCTTCTGGGCGATGCGTACCAAGGCGCTGACAGATCAGATCGCCGCCGGCAAAGAAGAGTACGCCGCGGAGGACAAGGCGCTGATCAGCCTGTCCGATCAGATCGAAGGGCAGGATCGCGCCATCGACGCGCTGTACGTGGAAACGCAGGAAAAGAACGTGGAAAGCGAAAAGAAGCGGAGCGAGGTATCCCGCCTTGCCACGGAGGACAGCGATCTGTCCGCCCGGCTTTCCGTTTTGGAAAACGAGATCCGGCATATCGAGATCCGCCACGCCGAATCGGAGGAGGAAGCGGGGCGCAACGCCGACCGCCGCGCCGCCGCCGAGGAAAGCCGCGCAGAGGCGGAAAAAGAGCTGGGCGTCATTCAGACCGAAATGGACGGGGTGGAAAAGACCCTGGCGGAAAACCTCGCCGTGCAGAAGGAATTAGCGGATCGCACCATCGCCGCCGGCGAGCGGGAAGAGAGCGTTCTTTCGGAAAAGGAAGAATTGGAAGGGCAGATCCGTGAGTTGGAAATGCGCCTGAAAGAGGAAGAAGGCTTCGGCAAGGCGCGGGAAGAACGTGTAGCCGCCATTCGCGCCTCCCTGGCCGGCGCGCAGGAGGATCGCACCCGCGCCCGGGACGTCCTTACCGGACTGGAAGAGGAACTGCGGCGCGCGGAAGAAAAGAAGAAAGCGGCGGATGAGGAATGCGGCAGGATCAACCTGGAATTGTATCACCTGGGCGAATCCATCGACGATCAAAGCGACGTGCTGCAGCGGGAAAAACTGAAGAAGCTGGAAGCAGAGCAGAGGCGGGAGACCCTGAGCCGGATGGAACGGCTGTTGGAGGGCTTTTCCGATTCGGTTCGGGAGATCATGGCAGCCGCCGGGGATGAGGAGATCCACGGCATTTGCGGGCCTGTTTCCCAAGTCATCTCCACAGACGAGGAATACGTGCTCGCCGTGGAGACTGCTTTGGCGGGCGCCATCCAGCACGTGGTGGTGGAGGACGAGAACAGCGCCCGGGACGCCATCCGCTTTTTGAAGGAAAACAAACTCGGCAGAGCCACCTTTCTGCCCTTGACCACCATCCGACCTGCACGGTACCGGGACGAACATATTCGCGCCAAAGGCTACCGGGGCGTGGCGTCCGATCTGTGCCGCAGTGAGGAAAAATTCACACCGGTTGTGGAATATCTTTTGGGAAAAACATTGGTGTGCGAGACGCTGCAGGACGCTATAGAACTTGCGCGAAAGGAAAAGTACGGCGTCAAGATCGTCACGCTGGACGGTCAGGTCATCCACGCCGGCGGCGCCTTCTCCGGCGGTCAGGCGCAGCATAAATCCGGCACACTCTCCCGGGCGGGCGATATTGCCCGGCTGGGGGATGAGATCGCCTCTTCCGAGGAAAAGATCGCCCGCCTTCAAAAGGCTTTGGACGAAGCAGAAGCGGAGCGGAGCGGCCTTCGGAACGCTCTGAAGGAACTGGAAAAAGAGCTGGAAGTCCTGAACGCCGCCGTTGCCTCCCGCCGGAACGAAGTTCAACTGGAAGGGGAGCGCCTTTCCCGGGGGGATGAAAGCTTTCGGGAAATGGAGCGGGAACTTGCCGACCTTACCGGCGCTTTGTCCCGCCGGGAAGAGGAAAGCGAGGCGCGGCAGAAAGCCGTTGCGGATCTGAAAGATAAGATCGCATCCCTGGGCGGGGAGCTGGAAAAGATCCACGCCGAACAGGAAAGCCTGGAGGAATCCCGGGAAAAGGAGATCATCCGCCAGGGCGAGATCAATACGCTGCGGGCGCAGGCACAGCTCCGGCTGGAGAGCGCCGCGGAAAAACTGAGTCAGGTGCAGCGCGTTTTGGATCAGATCGACGAGGGGGAGGCGAAAAAAGCCGAGGCGGAGGCAAATCTTGTTCGCGCCCGGGAAGACGCCCTTGCCGAGATCGAGACCATCAAGATCCGCCGCGCGCAGCTTGGCGCCCTGATCGAGTCGGAAAACGCCGCCATCGCCGCCCTGCAGGAGCGGGTCCGGGAAGCCGGGGAGGAATCCGGCAAGCTCCGTCAGGAGCAGCGGCTTTTGATCGCGGATAAGGAAAAGCGGATGGAAGCCTTTTCCCGCCTTGCGGGTCGTCTCAACGGCGCCGAGCGGGAGATGGAAAACATCAAGCGCCAACTCTTTGAAGAGTACGAGCTGGAAGAGACCAGCGAGGAGTTTTTGGAAGCCGGGAAAACGGACGTCGCCGCCATGGGCGGGGAAAAACGTCTTTCGGAACTGCGGAGCCAGATCCGGCGCATCGGGCCGGTCAATTTGGATTCCGTGCAGGAGTTGGCGGAGACCAAAGCCCGCTTCGACTTTCTCAACGCCCAGTATTCCGATATTATCCAGTCCAAGGAAGAACTGGAAAAACTCATCGGCGATCTGGAAGGGACCATGCGGGATATGTTTGCCGCGACCTTTGAAGAGGTGCGCGCGGCGTTCAGGCAGATCTTTGTGGAATTGTTCGGCGGCGGCAGCGCCGACATCGAACTGACCAACAAAGAGGATATCCTCAACTGCGGCGTGGAGATCCGGGTACAGCCCCCCGGAAAGGTGATCAAGAATCTGTCCCTGCTTTCCGGCGGGGAACAGGCGTTCGTTGCCATCGCCCTGTATATGTCCCTGCTGCGGATCAATCCCAGCCCTTTCTGTATCTTTGACGAGATCGAATCCGCCCTGGACGAAGCCAACGTACGCCGCTTTGCCCAATACATACACGCCCACAATGACAAGACCCAGTTCATCGTCATTACCCACCGCCGGGGCACCATGGAGGAGGCGGACACCCTCTACGGCATCACCATGCAGGAAAAGGGCGTCAGCGACTTTATCCGCCTGGACGCCGGCAGCATCGGCAACTATACCTCAGATAAAGCATAAGGAAAGAAACCATGGGATTTTTTGAAAAACTGAAAGCCGGTCTCGCCAAGACCAAAAACGCCATCCTGCACCGGGCAGACGCTTTGTTTCGCGCCCTTTCCGGGGAGATCAACGACGATTTCTACGATGAATTGGAAGAGATCCTGATCTTAGCGGATTTCGGTGCGGAGACCACGGAGGAGATCCTTTCCGCCCTGCGTGAAAAAGTGCGGGACGAGCGGATCATGAACGGGGAGGGTGCCAGAGCCGCTCTGCGGGAGATCCTCACCGGAATGATCCAGAGCGAGGGACTTTCCCTGGATCTGGACAAAAAGCCCGCCGCCATTCTCATGATCGGGGTCAACGGCGTGGGAAAGACCACGTCCATCGCCAAGATCGCCCATTATTTGAAAGAAGAGGGGAAAAGCGTTCTTCTCGCCGCGGGAGACACCTTCCGCGCCGCCGCCATCGAGCAGCTCGGCATCTGGGCGGATCGGGTCGGCGTGGAGATGATCGCCCAGGGGGACGGGGCGGATCCCGCCGCCGTGGTATTCGACGCGGCTTGCGCCGCCCGGAAGCGAGACGCGGACGTCCTCATTGTGGACACCGCCGGCAGATTGCACAACAAGAAAAATTTGATGGACGAGTTGGCAAAGATCCGCCGGGTGCTGGATCGGGAACTGCCCGATACCTCCCGGGAGGTCCTGCTGGTGCTGGACGCTACCACCGGGCAAAACGCCGTTTCCCAGGCGAAGGAGTTCAGCCGCGCCACCGGGATCACCGGGCTTGTGCTGACCAAGCTGGACGGCACCGCCAAGGGCGGCATCGTTTTCTCTCTGAAAAAGGAGCTGGGCGTGCCGGTGAAGTTCATCGGTGTGGGGGAAGGGATGGACGATCTGCGCCCCTTCGATCCGGAAGCCTTTGTTTCCGCTCTGTTTGAATGAAAACGGTTTTATTCGGCGGCGGTTTTGATCCGCCTCACCGGGGACACGAGGAAGCCCTGCGCGCCATTCTGAAAGGGGTGGATCCGGATCGGATCATCGTTTTGCCATCCGGGAAGCCTCCGCACAAGGATCTCTCCGGCGGCGCTGAAGACGAAGGACGGATGGCGCTGTGCCGTGCCGCCTTCGCTCCCTTGAGTGAAAAGATCGTTTTTTCCGACTATGATTTAAAACAAAAAGGAAAGTGCTATACCGTTAACGCTCTGGCGCATTTTCAACAGGAGGATCCCTCCGGGGAGCTGTTCCTCTTCACGGGAACGGATCAGCTCGCAGCTTTTGAGACCTGGTATCGCTTTGAGGATATTCTAAAAATCGCCGTTCTCGTCGCCATGTCCCGGGACGGGGAAAAGGCGCTCCTGCGGGAGAGCGCCGCGAGGCTTCGCCAAAATTTCGGTGCCCGCGTCCTTCTCCTGGAGGACGAGCCCGTGGTGGTCTCCTCCACCCGCGTGCGGGAGGAGGTTGGGAAGCGGGGCTTTTCCGATTACCTGTCTCCCGCCGTCAATGAGATCATTGCCCGCCGGGGCTTTTACAAAAGTGCTCTGAATGAGCGCCGGCGAACCATTTTGGATTTTGTGTGCGCATCTCTGGATGAAGAGCGCCTGTCCCATAGCCTGGGCGTGGAGCGGGAAACGGTACGCCTGTGCGAATTGTTTTCCGTGCCCGAAAAGGAGCTTCGCCTGGGCGCCCTGCTTCACGACTTGGCTCGTCGTTGGGATACGGAACGGCAGGCGGCTTTCCTGAAAGAGGCAGGGGAGACCGTCACGCCGGAGGATCTGGCGTCGCCCGCAGTCCTGCACGGGCGCTGCGCCGCCCTGACGGCAAGGGATGAATTCGGACTGGACGAGACGGTTTGCAGCGCCATTCGCTACCACACCACCGGCCGGAAACAGATGAGCCTTGCGGAGAAGATCCTCTTTTTCGCGGATATCATCGAGGATACCCGCCGTCACCGGGTCTGCGTGGAAGCGCGCAGCCGCTTTTACGCCGGACTGCCCGCGGGCAGGGAAGAGAGGCTTGTCTGGCTTGACCGGTGTGTCCTGGACACCCTGAACGGGACGGTTTCCCATTTGAAACAGCAGGGCCTGCCCGTACACCCTCTGACTTTGAGCGCGGTGGATTCGCTTTCCCGCGCAGAACGGTAAAAAAGAAAGGAAACTATATGACAGCCATTGAAAAAGCGGAGCGTATCGCCCGCGTCCTGGACGACAAAAAGGGCAGGGACGTAAAGATCCTCCGCGTGACGGATCAGACCGTCATCACCGACTATTTCGTCATTTGCGGCGGCGGGAGCAACACGCAAGTGAAAGCCCTCAGCGATGAGGTGGAGTTCAAATTGCGCACGGAAGACGGCATTACCCCCGCCCGTGTGGAAGGATATGCCGGCGCCGCCTGGATCCTGATCGATTACAGCGACGTGATCGTCCATATTTTCGATCCCGCCAGCCGGGAGTTTTATAAACTGGAAAAGCTTTGGGCGGAAGCGGAGGAAGTTCCCTTCGCCGCCAAGGAAGACTAACGCAAAGAAGGTAGAGAGATGGAATACAATTTCAAGGAAATCGAAAAAAAGTGGCAGGAAAAGTGGGACAAGGAAGGCACCTTTGTCGCCAAAGACGACTACACCCTGCCGAAATTCTACGCCCTGGTGGAATTCCCCTATCCCTCCGGGCAGGGACTGCACGTGGGGCATCCCCGTTCTTACACCGCGCTGGATATCGTGGCGCGGAAGAAACGGCTGGAAGGGATCAACGTCCTTTATCCCATGGGTTGGGACGCCTTCGGCTTGCCCACGGAGAATTTTGCCATCAAAAACCACGTCCATCCCCGCATCGTCACCGAGAAGAACGTGGCGCATTTCAAAGAACAGTTGAAATCTTTGGGCTTCTCCTTTGACTGGACACGGGAAGTAAACACCACCGACCCTTCCTATTATAAATGGACCCAGTGGATCTTCCTGCAGCTCTACAAAAAGGGACTCGCCTATAAAAAAGAAATGGCGGTAAACTGGTGCCCCTCCTGCAAGTGCGTGCTTGCCAATGAGGAAGCCGCCGGCGGCGTGTGCGAAAGATGCGGCAGTGAAGTGGTGCGCAAGGTGAAGAGCCAGTGGATGCTCAAGATCACCGAATACGCCGAAAAGCTTCTGGACGGGCTGAATGGCGTGAACTTCATCGAGCGGGTCAAGACCCAGCAGCGCAACTGGATCGGACGCTCCACCGGCGCCCAGGTCACCTTCAAAACCAGCGCCGGGGATGATCTGGAGATCTATACCACCCGACCCGACACCCTCTTCGGCGCCACCTACATGGTCATGGCGCCGGAACACGCCCTCATCGAAAAGTGGGCGGATCGCCTGACCAATCTGGACGAGGTGCGCGCTTACCAGGCGGAAGCCGCCCGGAAGTCCGATTTTGAGCGCACCGAGGTCGCCAAGGATAAGACCGGCGTAAAACTTGTCGGGGTGACCGCCATCAACCCCGTGAACGGCAGAGAGATCCCCATTTTCATTTCCGACTACGTTTTGGCGTCTTACGGAACCGGCGCCATTATGGCGGTGCCCGCTCACGATGAGCGGGACTACGCCTTCGCCAAGGTGTTCGATCTGCCCATCATCGAGGTGGTGAAGGGCGGGGACGTCACCAAGGAAGCCTACGTGGACTGCAGTGAAGGGGAAATGGTCAATTCCGACTTCCTCAACGGGCTCACCGTTCCGGAAGCGAAAAAGAAGATCATAGCCTTCCTCACGGAAAAAGGCGTGGGATACGAAAAGGTCAACTTCAAGCTGCGCGACTGGGTCTTCTCCCGTCAGCGCTATTGGGGCGAACCCATTCCCATCATCCACTGCCCGCATTGCGGCGCCGTGCCGCTGGAGGAGAAGGATCTGCCTCTGGTACTGCCGGACGTGGATTCCTATGAGCCCACCGAGACCGGGGAAAGCCCCCTGGCGAAGATGACCGACTGGGTCAACGTGCCTTGCCCCAAGTGCGGTGCGCCCGCTCAGCGGGAGACTGATACCATGCCCCAGTGGGCAGGCTCCTCCTGGTACTTCATCCGTTACGTGGATCCCCACAACGATCACGCCATTGCCTCCGAGGAAGCCATGAAATACTGGCTGCCGGTGGACTGGTACAACGGCGGTATGGAGCATACCACCCTGCATCTGCTTTACAGCCGCTTCTGGCACCAGTTCCTGTATGACATTGGCGCCGTGCCTTGCCCCGAGCCCTACGCCAAGCGCACCAGTCACGGGATGATCCTGGGCGAAAACGGTGAGAAGATGAGTAAATCCCGCGGCAACGTGGTCAATCCCGACGACATCGTCAACGAGTACGGCGCGGACACCATGCGGTTGTATGAGATGTTCATCGGTGACTTTGAGAAAGCGGCTCCCTGGAGCTCTTCCTCCATCAAGGGATGCAAGCGTTTTCTGGATCGTGTGTGGGCGCTGGGCGAAACCGTAAAGACAGGGGAGATCCGTCCCGAACTGGAAGGCGCTTTCCACAAGACCATCAAAAAGGTGACCGAGGACATCGAGTCTTTGAAGATGAACACCGCTATCGCCGCCCTGATGACCTTGATGAACAATCTGGACGGCAGCGTCACCACCGAAGAGTGGAAGATCTATCTGACCCTGCTCAATCCCTTCGCGCCTCATATTACCGAGGAATTGTGGGTGCGCGCGGGCTTTGCGGGCGAGCTGAACGCGGCACCCTGGCCTGTGTTCGACCCCGCCAAGTGCAAGGACGATACCGTGGAGATCGCCATTCAGATCCTGGGAAAGATCCGCGCGCGGATCAACGTTGCCGCGAACGCTTCCAAGGATGAGGTGCTTGCTCTTGCCAAGGCGCAGCCCGCCGTTGCTTCTCAGCTGGAAGGCAAGACCATCGTTAAGGAGATCGTCGTTCCCGGCAAGCTGGTAAACTTCGTGGTGCGGTAAAGCGCCTGCAAAAAAAAGAAGCCGAAAGAAGAATTCTTTCGGCTTCTTTTTTTTGTTTGACGTTAGGCGCCGGCAAGGGAGCGGGCGGCTTGACGCAATTCCGCGTAGGAGTACAGACTGCCAACGCACAACACAACGCCGCCGTTTTCCGCCGCGTCCCGGGCGGCGCTTTCCAGCGCCTTTGTCATACTGTCGCAGGGGACGGCGTGTACGCCTGCCTGCTCCAGCGCCCGCGCCAGCTCAAGCGCCGGCAGGGAGCGGGGCGTTTCCGGCGCGCCTACGTAGGCTTTGCCGGAAATGCCGGCGAGTGTTTTCACCATGGTGTCAAAGCTCTTGTCCTTCATCACGCCGGAAACCAGAATGATCCGTTCGTCGGGATAGAGCGCCCGGCAGGTGGCAACGGCGCCTTCGATGCCGTCCGGATTGTGGGCGCCGTCAAAAATGATCCTGGGCTCCTTGAGAAGCGTTTCAAAGCGCCCGGGCCAGTACACGGAGGAAAAGCCCTTTTGAAGCGCCTCGTCGGGGATGGCAAAGCCCTGCTTTTTCAGTTCCTCCGTCACGGCAAGAACGGTCTTGATGTTCTTTTCCTGGTACACGCCGGACAGGGGTGTGAAGAGGGACAGAGAGTGGTACCGGAAGGAAATGCCCTCCCGGGTGTGGGCAACGTCGGACAAAACAAGATCCGCCGCTTGGATCAAAGGCAGCCCCTTTTCCCGGCATTTGTCCAGAATGACTTTCTCCGCGCCTGCGGGGGCGTGACCCAGCACGCAGGGCGCTCCCTTGAGAATGCCCGCTTTTTCCCCGGCGATCTTTTCCACCGTGTCTCCCAACACGTCCGTGTGGTCCAGAGCGATGTTGGTAATGACGGACAAAAGGCTTTCGTCGATCACGTTGGTCGCGTCCAGCCGTCCCCCCAGTCCGCATTCCAAAACGATCACGTCCGGTTTCACTTCGCTGTAATACTGAAAGGCGATGGCGGTGATCAATTCAAATTCCGTGGGACCGTCCTCCATGAGATCCGCCTTTGCCTTGACCGCTTCCGTGACCCGGCACAGATCCTCGTGGGAAATGGGGCTTCCGTCAAATTGGATCCGTTCCGTAAAGTCCACCAGATACGGGGACGTGTAAAGACCGACCTTCAACCCCGCTGCCCGGAGAATGGAATCCGTCATGGCGGAAACGGATCCTTTGCCGTTGGTACCCGCTACGTGGATGAAATGCAGTTTCTTTTGAGGGTTGCCCAATAGATCGCACAATACGCGTATACGTTCCAGCCCGGGCTTTCTGCCCCGCCAGGAAACGGAATGGATGTAAGTGAGGGCTTCTTCGTAAGTCATAGCTTGCCTCCTGCGTCGTCAATGCCGAAAATCTTTCTGATCGCGTGATGTTTCATCAGGAGCGCGCACAGATACGCCTCCAGAGGAATGATGGGTAAATAGGTAAGGCAGCGCCATCCGAAGAGGGACAACAGCGGCGTTCCGTAGGTGAAGTGCAGGATCAAGGTTTTAAACCCGATGGAAAGGAGCAGGTGGGTGATGGTGATGGAGAGCACGATGGAAGACGTCTTCCTGTTTCGGAAAACGAAGCGTACCAAGAGACCCGGCAGCAAGCCCATGAACGCCTGCGCCACCGTCATCAGGGGGATGACGGCGTATCCGCGCAGAGCGCAGCCCACCAGATCCGCCACGATCCCGGTCGCCATTCCCCACAGCGGTCCCAGAAAGACCGACGCAAGGAACAGGGGCAGGTTTTCAAAGCTGATGCGTATGTCCGATCCGATGGAAACGGCAAGAAACTTTCCCAACAGGATAGACAGCGCCGCCAGAAGCGCGGCAAAGACGAGAAACGTAAGGTTTTTGCGCATAAAAACACCTCCTTTTCCGCTGAATTGCCCGTGTGCGGGCTCCGGAAAAGGAGGTAAAAGAAGGGACCTTTTTCGGACAGCGGGATGCGGATCTCAAACCGCAAGCAAAAAGCCTTTCGTCCCCGGAGCAACTCCCCGTCTCCAAGGGGCACTTAACGCTTGAGATCCTACTCTGTTTTGTAAGCGTTACCGCTTACGCGTACGTTTGTCCCGAAGACCGGCGAAAAAGCGCTGCAAGAGCGCTTTCGCTTCGTCTTCGCAAAGACCGAATGAAACGCCGGGAGAGTGGTTAAAGGGAAGGGCGGGCAGGTTTACCACGCTGCCCATCGCCCCCGCTTTGGGGTCCTTTGCGGCGGCAAAAACCGCGTCGATCCTGGCGTTGATGATGGCGCCGGCGCACATGGGACACGGCTCCAGCGTAACGTAAAGCTCACAGCGGGGCAGACGCCATCCGCCCAGTTTTTTACAGGCTTTGTCAATGGCGACCGTCTCCGCGTGGAGCAGGGCGTTTTTCTTGCTTTCCCGGGCGTTGTGACCTCTGGCGATGATCTTACCATCCTGCACGATCACACACCCCACGGGGACCTCGCCTTTACTTTCCGCCTTTTCCGCTTCTCTCAGGGCGGCGCGCATAAAGACTTCCCGATCCGTCACGTAATTCCTCCGCCTGCGTCACCGCCCTCCGGCGGCGCTTCCTCCGTGGGCAGGGGGACGCCGTCGTGAACGGCACAATAGGCGTTCATGGGAGAAGCGACCTTGCTGGTGCCCGGCCAGCTTCCGGCGCTGTACAGATTCATATAGTAGGGTAGCGACTGATCCAGGGAGGGCTTCACGTTGTCCGGCAGGGCGACGTAGGTGTACTGAGCGTCCGCGATGCCCACGTTGAGCGAAAACTCCCGCTGTTCGTTGATCAGCGCCACCTGATGGGTATGCGGGCAGGTGGGGCAGGCAATGTGTCCGGAATCGTCGCAGATGTTCACCAAAACGTGCTTATCGCAGGCGCCGGCGGGCAAGTTGGATTCGGTATAATACCCGGTCTGCGTTCTGTTGCCGCGCGGATCCATCTTGCAGTTATCTCCTACCAAAAGTCCGGAATCCTTACAAAAACTCCGGGTGACCAGATTTCGGGTCAGGTGATCGGAAAAACGTCTCAGCCCGCCCGCGGCGATGTATTTTTCATGGATCCGGGTCATGACCGTATCCCACAGATACATGGCGGGGGAAACCCTGGTCTGCCCCTGCTTGAAGTTGAGAAGGGCTTTGGGGATATCATAGCCTACCCAACAGGTCGCGGTGTAGTAGGGCGTATAGCCGCAGAAGTACAGGTCGTTGTTGTCGTTGGTGGTACCGGTCTTACCGGCGACGTCCATCTTCCTGCGCAGGGAAACCGGCGTACCGGTACCGGAGGT
The DNA here is from genome assembly GCA_946645685.1 of uncultured Clostridia bacterium. Classification (GTDB taxonomy): domain Bacteria; phylum Bacillota; class Clostridia; order Oscillospirales; family SIG627; genus RGIG5579. Next base: position 21,726 of record CAMPCJ010000006.1, read on the forward strand.
CACCACGTCCTGCATCAATCGGGTCATCACGGCGCAGCTATCTTCGGAAAGAATGACTTCCGGATTGCCCGTATTTTCCAGAATGACGTTATCCGTGCTGTCCAGCACCTTCACGTAGGTGCGGGGACGGTTGTAAACGCCGGAATTGGCGATGGAAGCGTAAGCGGCGCACATATCCCGGGTGGTGACGCCGTTGGTGAAGCCGCCCAGCGCCAGAGGCGCGTAATCCATATCCGACTTCACCAGGGTGGAGAAGTGGAATTTATTGACCATAAAGTCAAAGGAATTGGAGGTGCCCAAAAGGTTGAGAGTCTTGACTGCCACGGTGTTCTTGGAGTGCCTTACACCGTCCGCCACGGTGGTCAGCCCGTCGTAGACGTTATTCCAGTTGTTGGGCCAGGTCTTGCCGCCCCCCTCGATGCGGAAGGGCGAATCGTCAAAGACGGTGGAGTAATTGATCAGCCCTCTGTCCAGCGCCTGGACGTACACGCCCAGGGGCTTGATGGAGGAGCCGGGCTGCCGGGCGGCTTGCGTGGCGCGGTTGAAGCCCAGAGGCGTGGTTTTAACGCCTCTGCCGCCAACGATGCCCACCACGTGTCCGGTGGACTGGTCGATGATGGTCATGGCGCTTTCCACCTGGACGCCGGTACCTTGGGAGGGGAAATTGGCGTCGTTCTGATACACGTCGTCCAGAACGGCTTGAATGTCCCGATCCACGGTGGTCATGATCTTCAGACCGCCGCTGTACACCATGTTCTTCGCCATCTGCTCGTCATAGTTGTAGGTGGTCTGCAGGTCTTCGATAACGTCGTAGATCAGCGTATCCACAAACCAGGAGTGGACCACCGCCGTGACCTCCTCCGTGGCGCCATCCGCCAGGACCAGATCCGCTTCCTTCGCCGCGTCGATCTCCTCCTTGGTGTAGCGCTTGTCAATGTTGTCGTTTTTCAGCATCTGATCCAAAACGACCCATCGCCGCTCCGCGTTGTTCTCCGGATGGGTGACCGGGCTCCACCGGGACGGGTTCTGAGGAATGGCGGCAAGGGCGGCGCATTCCACCAGCGTCAGATCCTTGACCTCTTTTCCGAAAAATTCCTTGGCGGCGGATGCTACGCCGTAACAGCCCTTGGAAAGATAAATGGTGTTTAGATACATTTCCAGGATCTCGGTTTTGCTCCGCTTGCTTTCCAGATTAAAGGCGCGTAGGATCTCCTGCACCTTTCTCTGAATGGTTACGTCGTCCTCACCGGAAACGTTCTTGATAAGCTGCTGGGTGATGGTGGAACCGCCGTAGCTGCTATCCCCCTTCAGGAAGAAGCCCAGAACGGCGCCGAAGGTACGATGAGTATCCACGCCCTTGTGGACGAAGAAGCGCTTGTCCTCGATGGAAACGAACGCGTTGATCAGATCCTCCGGCATCTCTTCATAAGAGACCCAGGTGCGGTTTTCACTGCCGTGGATGGATTCTTCCTCCCATTCCGTCCAGGTGACGGAGCCGTCCTCGGCGGTGGTCTGGTAATACAGCGTGGTGGTCAGGCTGGAATTGAATTTCAAATTCTCAATGTCGTAGACCGGATCCACGTAGTTTTTGATATAGACCACCAAAGCGACCGCGACAACGCCGCCGGTGATGATGCCGATGAGAAAGACGGTCAAAAGAATGTTCAGCGCATAGGTGACGATCTTCCCCAAATACCGGGAAAGGGTGGAGCCGACCCCATGCGCCGCTTCGGTTCCTTTTCCCTGCGGCTTTTTCGAGCCTGCCGCGGCGCCGCGGCCGCTTGCAGGCGCGGTGCGCTTTGCCGGCAGCGAGGATTTTCTCCCGGAAGCGGGCGTTCTCTTGTTTTGATTCATAGTTTCTCCTGTCAGAGCGTTATGAACGGAAGGTGAGGGCGACGTTCTCTTCGCCCAGGATCTCCACAAGTTCCCGGTAGATGACCGGGGTGAGGGCGCAGTCCAATCCCGCGATGCGGAACAGCTTGCGCTCGTTTTCATAGAAGAAGAATACGGGTGTCTGCCCGGGGAAGATCCCGAGGAGCCCCAGGATCCTTCTCTCCATTATACTATCCTTTTGAGGAAACCGCAAGTGGATTTTCGCAACATCCGCAAGATTTGCCGGGCTTTTTTTTGCGGCGGAAGCGGCGGGCGTGGGCTTTTCATGCTGTTCCCGGGAAACGGGGACGGCGTCGTCCGGCAAGGAGATCTTTTGTGCGATGATCTTGATCTCCTCGTCTTTGAGATTGACTTGACCGGTGATGGCGAGGATCCGGTCTTCCTCCAGCAGGGAAGCGGCTTTGGCGTAAACCTTTGGGAAGACGATCACTTCCGTCTGCCCCGTGGTATCCTCCACCCGGAGAAACGCCATTCGCTCGCCGTTTTTGAGTTGTTTTAGCGTGATCTTGTTCACCAGACACAAAAGAAGAACCTGATCGCCCTCCCGAAACCGCTCCGGCTCCGTGTGAAAGCGGACGATCTCTTCCGCGCCGAGCTTTTTGGCTCTTTCTTCCTCATCCGTCAGAGGATGCCCGGACAAATACACGCCCACGGCGGCTTTCTCCAGCCGCAGCAAGGTGGGCTTATCGTATTCCGGCGCTTCCGGAAACTCGAATTCCGGAAGGCTTTCCGGTTCCGCCATATTCTCCCCGAACAGGGAAAGCTGTCCCTCCATGACCCCCCGCTCCACGCCGGTGGAAAGGGTGGAAAGCAGCTGCTCGATGGAAGCGGCGAGCCGTGCCCGGGCAATGCCGAACGTATCGAAAACGCCGGCGAAAACCATGCTTTCCAGCGCCTTGCGGTTCAGTCCCTTCGGCTTCATCCGCACCACGAAATCCATAAAGGAACTGAAACGGCTGCGGGCGCGCTCCCGGAACAGCTCCTCCAAAAAGGCGCCGCCCACGTTCTTGATGCCGACCAGTCCGAAGCGCAGTCCTTGAGGCACCACCGTAAAGGACGCCATACTTTCGTTCACGTCCGGCGGCAGGATGGAAAGTCCCATTTTCCGACACTCCGCGAAGTAGAAGGCGTATTTATCGCTGTCCAGCTGGCTGGTGAGGATCGCCGCCATATATTCCTTGGGATACCGGCATTTCAAGTAAGCCGTGCGGTAACTGAGCAGGGCGTAGGCGGCGGCGTGGGATTTGTTGAAGGCGTATTCGGCAAATCTGGCGATCTCGTCAAAGAGGGCGGCGGCGCTGTCCCGGTCGATACCCGCTTTGTCCGTTCCCGCCAAAAAAGTCTCCCGCTCCCTGTCCATTACGTCTTGCTTTTTCTTGGACATCGCCCGGCGCACCACGTCGGCTCTGCCGAAGGTATAGCCCGCCAGCTTCCGGAAGATCTCCATCACCTGCTCCTGGTAGACGATGCATCCGTACGTGTTGTCCAGGATGGAGGCGAGGGCGGGAATGGAATAGTCCACCTTGCCCTTACGCTTGTTTTCCAGATACTTGGGGATGGATCCCATGGGACCCGGGCGGAACAAGGCGATGGCGGCGCAGATCTCCTCGATGCTTTCCGGCTTCATCTGCATCATCAGGGCTTTCATTCCGCTGGATTCGATCTGAAACAGTCCGCTTGTCTTGCCCTCGCCGATCATCCGGAACACGTCCCGGTCGTCTTCGGGAATGGTGCGGATGTCAAAGGCGGGCTCCTTTTTGCGGATCAATTCAACCGCGTCCCGGATAATGGTAAGATAGCGCAGTCCGAGAAAGTCGATTTTCAACAGACCCAGATCCGCGATCTCGTTCATGGTGTACTGGGTCACCCGGGCGCCGGTGTTCACCGCCAGGGGCACGTAATCGGTGACGGGTCTGTCCGTGAGCACGACGCCCGCCGCGTGAACGGAAGCGTTTCGAGGCATCCCCTCCAGCTTCAGCGCCGTATCCATCAGTTTCTTCCCGGGTCCCGCCGCGCACAGGGAACGCAGTTCTTCGTCCCCCGCCAGGGCTTTTTCCAGCGTCATATTGAGGAAGTGCGGCACCCGTTTGGCGATCCTGTCCACTTCGGCGTAGCTCATCCCCAGCACCCTGCCCACGTCCCGCAGGACGGCGCGCGCCGCCATGGTGCTGAAGGTGACGATTTGCGCCACTCGATCCGCACCGTATTTTTCCGTGACGTATTCAATGACCTCGTGCCGCCTCTCAAAGCAGAAATCCACGTCAAAATCGGGCATGGAGACCCGCTCCGGGTTGAGGAAGCGCTCGAAGATCAGCTTGTACCGCAGGGGATCCAGCTCCGTGATGTCCAGGCACCACGCCGCCAGGCTCCCGGCGCCGCTTCCGCGCCCGGGTCCCACGTATATGCCGCTCTTTTTGGCAAAGCCCACAAAGTCCGCCACAATGAGAAAATAGTCGCAAAAGCCCATTTTCTCCACCACGGACAACTCGTATTCCAGCCGCTCTTCGTAAGGAGCCCGTTCCGTAATGCCGTTTTCCTTCAGGCGCTTTTCCAGCCCCTCCCGGCAGATTCTGCGCAGGTATTCCGGAGAGGAAAGTCCCAGACGGTTTTTAAACACGGGCAGGTGGGCGTCGGTGAAATCAAAGGCAACATTGCAGCGATCGGCAATGCGGCGCGTGTTGGCAAGCGCCTCGGGCACTCGGCCGAACAGCGCTTCCATTTCCTCGGCGGATTTGAGATAGAATTCCTCCGTTTCAAATTTCATCCTGCCTTCGTCCGTGAGCGTCTTGCCCGTCTGGATGCACATGAGAACGTCCTGGCTGGCGGCGTCCTCTTTTCTGAGGTAATGCACGTCGTTGGTGGCGACCAGTCCCAGCCCCGTCTTTTCCGCCAGAGCGGTCAGAGCCGCGTTCACCTTCAATTGATCGGTGATGCCGTGATCCTGCATCTCCAAGAAAAAGTTCTCTTTCCCGAAAATGTCCGCGTATTCCAGCGCCGCCTGTTCCGCGCCGTCCCGATCCCCCGCCAGGATCTTCTTGGGGATCTCTCCCGCCAGGCACGCGGAAAGGGCGATGAGCCCCTCGTGGTGCGCCCGCAAAAGCGCCTTGTCCACCCGGGGCTTCTGATAAAACCCCTCGGTAAAGGAAGAAGTGACCAGATGGATGAGGTTCTGATACCCGGTCATATTCTCGCACAGTAGGACCAGGTGACTGTAATCCCGATCCACACTGAGATCCTTGTCCGTCATAGAGCGGGGCGCCACGTATACTTCACATCCGATGATGGGCTTGATCCCGTGTTTTTGCGCCGCCTTGTAAAAGGCGATCACCCCGTACATCACGCCGTGGTCGGTAATGGCGACCGCCGTTTGACCCAACTCCCGGGCGCGCTCAAAAAGCCTGTCGATGCGGCAGGCGCCATCCAGGAGGGAGTACTCCGTATGCAGGTGCAAATGGACGAAATCTTCTTGTTTCATGGGATTACCCTTTGACAGACGTGTGGGAAAGTATTATAATATTTACACTTACATACAGTATACCACAAATTTATCGGTCTGACAACCGTTTTTAAGGAGAACCGTTTTGGAGAAAATCATCCGTTTTCAAAGCTTTGACCTTGCTCCGGATCACCATCCCCGTCCCGGCGCTGTTCTGCGGCAGATGCAGCAGCTTGCCCGGGAACATATGAATACCTTCGGACATACGTATTACTCCATGCTGGAAGACGGCATGGTCTTTATTCTGACCCGCCTTTCCCTCCGCCGGGAAAAGGACGTTCCCGGGGAAAAGGATCTGCGCCTGGTCACCGGCGCAAACGGCGTTCACGGCGCATCCTTTTACCGCTCCTTCGCGCTTTACGACGGGGAGGAGCTTTTGATGCGCGCCCACACGGAATGGGTGCTGCTCAGCTTTACCGACCGCCGCATCCTGCGCCCCACGGCGCTGAAATGGGACGCGCCGGAAGATCCCGTCCTCTGCGGTGAGCTGACCGCTTCCCGGCTTTTGCCTCCGGAGAGCGGGGAAGTGATCGCCCGGGACGAGCGGCGCGTTTATCTCTCTATGCTGGATGAAAACGACCATATGAACAACTGCGTGTATGTGGATCTCATCTTCGACGTACTCCCCCGGGACTTTGCCTGGAAAGAAATGACCTTGAATTTTCTCAAGGAAGTCCGCTGGGGGCAAAGCCTTTCCGTCACGGCGCAAAAGGGATCGGACGGTGTGTTCGTTCAGGGGTTGCTTCCCGACGGCGCCGCGTCCTTCCGCGCCCGGCTTCTCGCGGAGTAAACGTATGGGCGCCTATCACTTGCTGAAAACAGAGGGGAAAGCCCGCCGGGGTGAATTTGTCACCGTTCACGGCACGGTTCAGACCCCCGCCTTTATGAACGTGGGTACCTCCGCCGCCATCAAAGGCGGCGTGGCTGCGGACGATCTGAAGGAACTGAAGTGTCAGATCGAACTTTCCAACACCTATCATCTTCACGTCCGCCCCGGGGATGAGGTGGTGCGCGCCCTGGGGGGACTACACCGCTTTATGAATTGGGACCGCCCCATCCTGACGGACAGCGGCGGCTTTCAGGTCTTTTCCCTGGCGGCGCTGAATTCCATCGACGATGACGGCGTGACCTTCAACAGCCATATCGACGGCAAACGCATCTTCATGGGACCCGAGGAAAGCATGCGCATCCAGTCCAACCTGGGCTCCACCGTCGCGATGGCGTTTGACCAGTGCATCGGCAATCCCGCCACCCGCCGGGAAGCGGAGGACGCCGTCCGCCGTACCACCCTTTGGCTGGGCAGATGCAAAGCCGAAATGGCGCGGCTGAACGCCCTGCCCGATACGGTCAACCCCCACCAGCTCCTCTTCGGCATCAACCAGGGCGGCACGTTTTTGGATCTGCGGATCGATCACATGAAAACCGTTGCCGAAATGGATCTGGACGGCACCGCCATTGGGGGGCTTGCCGTGGGGGAGAGCGCCGAGGAAATGTACGAGGTCATTGAAGCCGTGGAGCCGTTCGCCCCTCGGGATAAGATCCGCTATCTCATGGGCGTGGGCACCTGCGAAAACATCATTGAAGCGGTGTGGCGGGGCGTGGATCTCTTTGACTGCGTGATGCCCAGCCGCAACGCCCGCCACGGGCATCTGGTCACCCACGAGGGCATCATCAATCTGAACAATCAGAAGTATATGTTGGATCCCTCTCCCATCGATCCCGCTTGCTCCTGTCCCGTATGCCGGCAGTATTCCCGGGCGTATATCCGCCACCTGCTGAAAGCCAAGGAAGCGCTGGGACAGCGTTTGGCGGTGATGCACAATCTCTATTTTTACAACAACTTGATGGAAGACATCCGCACCGCTCTGGACGAAGGAAGATTTGAAGCGTTCCGGGCGGAAAACAGCAAAAAGCTGGGAACGAGGATCTGACGTGGAAGAGATGGTCACATTGGTCGCCACCTGCCTGTTCGGACTGGAAAAGTTCGTGGGGGAGGAGATCGACGATTTGGGATATAAACGCCTGGAGACCCGGGACGGAAGGGTGATCTTTGAAGCACCCTTGTCCGGCATTGCCCGCGCCAACGTGTTTTTGCGATGCGCCGAGCGGGTCTTCATCCTGATGGGGGAATTCCCCGCGACAAGCTTTGAGGAGTTGTTTCAGGGGACGAAAAAACTGCCCTGGGATCGCTGGATCGGACAGGACGACGGATTTCCCGTCAAAGGGCACAGCGTCAGAAGCGCCTTGAAGAGCATTCCCGACTGCCAAAGCATCGTGAAAAAAGCCGTGGTGGAACAGATGAAGGAAGCCTACGGCGTCACCTGGTTTTCCGAGGAAGGCACCCGGATGCAGATCGAGTTTTTCATTTTGAACGATCTGTGTCAGCTCCTGCTGGATACCTCCGGCGCGCCCCTCTACAAGCGGGGCTACCGCACGGAAGCGGGGGAGGCGCCCCTGCGGGAAACGCTGGCGGCGGCAATGGTGCGCCTATCCCGCCCCCGGGAGGACGTTCTGTTCTGGGATCCTTTCTGCGGCTCCGGCACCATTCCCATCGAAGCGGCGATGCTGATGGCGGATCGCGCCCCCGGCTTGGAGCGCCCCTTCCTGGGAGAAGCGTTCCTGGATCTGCCTCTGTCCATCTGGAAAGACGCCCGGGAAGAGGCGAAAAGCCGGATCAAAAAGACCTCCTTTGAGGCGTTCGGCAGCGATATCGATCCGAAAATGACCGAGCTTGCCGCCGCCAACGCCCGCCGCGCCGGGGTGGAGAACAGCATTCGCTTCTTTCCCAAAAACGCCCTGGGGATCGAAACCCACGGGCGCAAGGGCAGCGTGGTGTGCAACCCGCCCTACGGAGAGCGGATGGAGACACCGGAAGAGGTGATCCGGCTCTATCGCGCCATGGGCGCCCATTGGAAAAACCTCGACCGCTGGCAGATCTACGTCATTACCACCGACCCCGATTTTCAGACCCATTACGGGCGACGCGCCGACAAGGTGCGTAAACTGTATAACGGGATGCTCAAATGCTTTTATTACCAGTTCTTCCGTCCCCGGGACGGCAGAGGAAAGGATGAGAAATGAAAGACCTTGCTTATTACAACGGGCGCGTCACGCCCGCCGGTGAAATGATGATCCCCGCCGAGGATCGCGCCTTTTACTTCGGAGACGGTATCTACGACGTCACCACCGTCCACGGGGGGAAGTGCTTTGCCCTGGACGATCACTGCGCCCGCTTCTACGGCAACGCGGTGAAGTTGAAAATGGATCTGGGGATGACCCTTGACGAATTGAAGGCGCTTTGCCTGTCCTTGATCGAAAAGCTGGACGGGGACGTGCCTGAAGCCGTCCTTTACTTTCAGGCGTCTCGGGGCAGTGCCCCCCGGAATCACGTGTTTCCGGAAAAAGCCAAAGCCAATTTGTATTTCACTTTAAAGGGCGCGACGCTCAAGCCCATCGGTCAGACCGTCACCGCCATCACCGTGGAGGATCAGCGCTTCGAGTTCTGCGACATCAAGACTCTCAACCTGCTCCCCAACGTCCTTGCGGCGCAGAAGGCAAAGGAGGCGGGCGCCTATGAAGCCATCCTGCACCGGGGAGATACCGTGACGGAAGGCTCCCACAGCGGTGTTTCCATCCTCTCCGGGGGCAAGCTCATCACGCCGCCTCTGTCCCGGTTCATCCTGCCCAGCGTTACCCGGAAGCATTACATCGAGCTTGCCACCGCCATCGGCGTGCGAGTGGAGGAGAGAGAATTCTCCCTGGAGGAAATGATGGGCGCCGATGAGGTCATCATCATGTCCTCCACCGGGCCCTTGAACCGGGTGGAGAAGATCGATTCCCATCCCGTGGGCGGCCGCGACCCCGCGCTGATCGCCTCGTTTGCAAAAGCCTACGCGGAAAAGATCAAGGGAGAGACCGGCGCGTCCCCCCGTCTTGCCTGAAGAGAACACAAGGAAAGGATCCACCGGTCCTTTCCTTGTGTTTTGATCTGATTTTGAGACATCTTTTGTTTTGCATTGGCAGAAAGGAAATCGTATGAAACGCTTCTTTGCCGGCTGTTTGGCGCTTTTGCTGCTGACGGGGCTTTGTTCCTGCGCGCCCGGGGCGCCCGCTTCCCCTGCGACAACCGATGACGGTGCCCCCGCAGCCGTTTTGCTCAACTGTTTTGAAAAGGACTGTGTTTTAATGGGCTTTGACCCCGTGAGCGGGGATAGAGCCTTGGTGGCGTACGGCGTTCCCGTTGAAGGGCCGGACGGGCTGACGCTCAACTATTACCTTGCTCTCGTCGACGGGGCGGAGGATGCTCTGATCCGGCAGATCCCCCTGGAAGGCTGGGAGCAGCAGTTCGTCGCGGTGCGGAAGAACGGGGAAGTCTTGGTGGAAAACGTGGCGGAGCACTGCCTGCTCGTGTATGACGCCGCGCTGTCTTTTGACCGGAAGATCTCTTTGCCGGAGGAGTGCTATTCCGTTGCCTATGATCGCGGAAGCGACCGGCTGTACTGCTTCCCCGGGGACGGCGTGGAGCTGATAGACTGGGACGGCGCGGTAACGAAGCTTCCTCTGCCGGGAGAGCGCGCCATGGCCTGGGCGTTCGATCCGGCAAGCTCCTTTGCCGTTTTGGATCGTCCCGCCGCCAATGACGATACCGGGAGAAAGTTCACCCTGTACGACCTGGCAGGCGCTCGCACCGTGCGGGATTATCCGTATTACACCAACACCGCGTTTCTGTTCCGGGAAGGCGCTCTCTACATGAATCAGACCCTCTCTCTTTCCGAAGAGACGCAGGATCGGACGGAGCAAACGCTTCTCACCTGTTGCGGGGAAGATTTCGCGCCGGTCAAAACGCTGGATTTGGGTGAAACGTCTACGTTTTCCCTTTTGGACGGCACCCCTCTCGCCGCCGGATGCCGTCTTGACCGCAGCGGCGGGGAGGTGTCTTATTCCCCCGTCCTGTATGATCTGGAAGCGGAAAAGGCGGCGCTCGTCCCCGTGGAGGAGTCGGATCTGTTTGACGCCGCGTTTTGTTATCTGCCGGATGCGGATCGCCTTCTTGTGTGTACCATCAGTCAGGAGGAGCGTGGGGACGGAGCGGGTCGTATGCGCTTGTACCGGGTAGATCCCGGAAAGCTCAGCTTTGACGAGCCTCTCTTGCCCGCGGCGCTTCCGGAAGAGTACGTGCCCTCTTTTGAGAGCGGAAAGGATCTGGCGGCGCTGCGCCGTGCCGCCGACGAGATCGAAGACGCCTATCCGGTGACCGTTCTGCTGGGCAACGCCTGCTTGAACGCGGCGCCTTCTCCGGATTTCGGCGTGATCTCTACCGAGCAGGACGTCCGCACTGACGGGCGTATGGAGGAGATCGGCGTTTCCCTTGCTCTTTTGCGCCGGGTGCTCTCCTCTTATCCCGACGGTTTTCTGGAACGGTTCCGGAACGAGGAGGGGGAAGGCGGCTTGCGCTTCCTGCTGGTGGCGGACCTGACTTCCGAGGAATTATCGAACTTCAGCGCCGCCGCTCTCTTTTATCGATTCGGAGCGTGGTACAACGTGGTCCTGGACGTGGACGAGCCGTTTTCTTCGTTTTACTTTGCCTCCGTTCAGCACGAACTGTGGCACGCGGTGGAGGAGAGGATCAAGGACGAATATCCCGGCGTTTTCGATTCGGAAAACTGGGAAAGAGATCTGCTCCCCGCCGGTTTTACCTACCACAGGGACTTTGACCGGTATCAAGAGCTTTCCGCCCCGTGGAACGATCGCCTGCTCGGTGTCGGAAATGATCCCTGGTTTGTGGAGGATTACTCTCTGGTTACCGGCGCGGAAGATCGGGCAACGCTGCTGGAATCTCTCTACAACGAAACCTTTGGCGTCTCCTCCCCCGCGCAAGCCGCCCGCGCCGTGGCTCGATACCCCCACCTTTACGCCAAGCTCTCCTACATGGGCAAACAGGTGGAGCGGGTCTTCGGATGTGTCTATTGGGAGTTGGATGAGAAGGGCTTTTACCGGGAGTGACCGGAACGGCAAAAAAAGGCTGTCACGCATCGTGACAGCCTTTTTTTGTGGTCGCTTCAGCCGATTACTTCGCCCTTGGCGTTGAACAGAGGCAGCTTTTCCAAGTATACCAGATCCTCTCGGCTCTGGGCGTCGCCCTCCGCCAGGATCGCCATCCGACCCACGACCTCGCCACCGGCCTTCTTCACCAGCTCTTCTACGGCGCGCAGGCTTTCCCCGGTGGAGATCACGTCGTCCACGATGAGGATCCGCTTGCCGCGCATCAAATCCGCGTCCGCCACGTCGAGGTACAACTTCTGCTCCTTGGCGGTGGTGATGGAATGAACTGTCACGTCGAACACGCCGGTCATATACAGCTTGGGCGCTTTCCGGGCGAGGAAGTATTTCTTCGCGCCGCTCTGCCGCGCCATTTCGTGGATCAGAGGGATCCCCTTGGCTTCCGCCGTGATCATGTAATCATATTCGCAGGGGATCCGCTTCAGCAATTCCCGGGCGCAGGCGCAGGTGAGTTCCTGATCTCCGAAAATGACAAATCCGGCAATATACAGGTCGTCCGTCAGGCGGCAGATGGGCAGGTCTCTTTCCAGCCCGGCAATGGTCATATGATGATAGAGTTGCATGTGTTTCTCCTTTTGTAACGGGGCGGCGCCCCGGCGTTAATCGTTTTTATTCACTGTAAAAGAAGTCCACCGGCGTAAAGACCTGTCCGTTGGCAAGCCGCACCTCCACGGTGATCCGGGTGCTTCCGGAAATCAGCTTGGAATTGTGAGACAGGGAGCTGGCGAGGGAAGAGAGGTCATACGCCGTGGCGACGCCCCGGTCGATCTCATCCCGGGTGAACAGATGGATGGAGAGACGGTCCTTCTCGCCGCCGTCCTTGTTCTGCGCGTAAAGGCTCAGAGTCGCCATGGGATAGTTGGAAGTAACCACGGCGTTTTTGAGATCTGCGCTTTTGGAAACGGCGTCGCCCGTCAGGGAAACGGCGGGCGTATCATAGGGCTTTTGTCCCTGGAACTCCGCCGTGGTCATGGGGATATAGCCTTCTTTTTTCTTTTCAAACAATTCGCTGAAGGTGTATTTGCAGTCGATGCGTCCCTGCCCGTGATAGACGTTGCCGCTATCTTCATCCGTCTGATCGAAGCCGCCGGAGCGCTGATCCTGGATGATCACGTAGCTTTCGTCCCCGTTGATGGTACCGTCCGCGTTTTTGACCACCACGGCGTTTTCCGTCGCCATCATGGTGTGCCCCAGCTTTTCGGTATTCTGCCAGACCAGAATGTCCCCGGGCTGCAGAAGGGCGTAGCATTGATACATCTTCTCCCGCCCGTACCGCTCCAGGATCTTGTCCGTACTTTCTTTGGAGTCCGTCGTGCCGAAGGAAGGCGTGGTCAGGTCATAGGTGTAATCGCCCAAAGGCAGCCACCCGTTCTGCGCTACCATATAATAAGCCTGGAATTTGCCGTGAACGCTGTTGCAAACGGATGCGATCGCCCATCCCGCCGTGCCGGAGCAGCTGCTCCCCAGGCGGCTTTGAAAGTTTTGCCCCAGCTTGCCGCCGTTGGGATTGAGCTCCTCCGTGAGGAGCCGTCCGCTTGCGGGATCCAGGAATTCCAAAAAGGCGTAAAGGCTGGTGTTGGGACCGGTGTAGGGAATGCCGGCGTACCGGGTATCCTTGTCAAACTTGGTTTGGGAGACCGTGGTAGATACCGAAAAGGCTTCCGGCGTGTACCACTGCACCGTCAGGGCGTAACGCATCAGCGCGACCGCCGCGGCGCGCATTTCCGCCACCGTCGGTTCGTGATCAAAGGCGTAGACGGGCATTTCTCCGTAGGGAGCGTCCACCGTGAAGTTATAGGCGGGTTTATCCGCGCCGTTCGTTTCAGTGCTTTGACCGGGCGCGGTGGTCGCGGCGGGTGAGGCACCGGAACAGGCGCAAAGCCCTGCAAAGGTGAGCGCCATCAGCGCGGCGAGTATCCTTCGGAAGTGCTTCATAGTTCCTCCTTATCGAATTGATCAATATTATTTTACCAAAACATACGAAAAAAATCAAGGACGCCCGGGTAAAAATCCGCAAATAAGCAAGATTATATTACAAATTCAAAAGCCTTGCAAAGAACGACGGGTTTCCCCTTGACAAAAGGACTGAAACAGTGTAACATAGTATCGAAAACTAAATGAAGGCATCGCGATAACCATGAAAATGAAAGATCCACTGCTGAAACTGAAATATAAACAACCGCTCCCGCCCTACTCCCGGGGGGAGGAGATCATGAATATGGTCACCCACATCGTGGGCGGCGCCTTTGCCGTATCCGCTCTGGTACTGTGTGTGGTGTTCGGCGCTTTGCGGGGAGACGGCTGGTCGGTCGCCGGCGCCATCGTTTACGGCGTTTCCATGATCCTGCTTTACACCATGTCCAGCATTTATCACGGCTTGGTGCCGGAAAAGGCGAAGCGGGTCTTCCGGGTCATTGACCACTGTACCATTTACCTGCTCATCGCCGGGACCTATACGCCGGTCTGCCTGGCGGGGATCTGCCGTGTGGATCCTGTCACCGGGTGGATCATTTTCGGGGTCATCTGGGGCGCCGCCGTCCTGGCGGTCACGCTTACGGCGGTGAATATGCACAAGTTCAAGATCTTTTCATTCGTCGCCTACATCGCCATGGGCTGGGCGGCTCTGGTACGCATTTCTCTCATTGCCTCCCTTTTGGGGGTGCGAGGGACTGTGTTTTTGGTGGCGGGAGGCGTCCTTTACACCATTGGCGCCGTTCTGTACGTTATCGGAAAAAAGAAGAACACCCCGTTCATTCACGGCGTGTTCCACATTTTCGTCCTGCTGGGAAGCATTTCCCATTTCTTTATGATCCTCCTGGACGTTTTGCCCTGCTAAAGAGCGTGAAAAAAGGAAAGCGCACTTTTGAAGAAGTGCGCTTTCCTTTTTGCCTGTTCGTTTACCCGATGGCGGGCAATCCCGCCGCGGCGACGCTTTGACCCACCCGACGGGTCTTTTCATCCGGGAGCTGCACGTTGACGGAAAGGGCGGGATATTCCTCCGCCAGGACCTTCCGGCACGCCGCCAGGATCTCCTCGCCGCCTCTGCCGCTGGTGACGCGCCCCAGGATCAAAAGGTGCTTCAGATCGTAGGTGAGCGCGTACAGGGGCAAGGTGTGCCCCAGATAGGTGCCGATGGAACGGAATACGTTCAACGCTCCTTCGTCCCCGTCATTGGCCATACTTTGTACCACTTTCAGCTTCTCGGCGGGAGAGAGCTCCTCGTTCAGAAAGATCCCCGCCTTGGGAGCCAGCTTGATCACCGCGTCCTGGGAGAAATATTTCACGCCGCAGCCCTTGTCGCCGCTCCATTCGTCAACTTCGCCGCTTTCCGAGACGTCCACCGGGGTAAAGGCAAGCTCGTTCAGCCAGCCGGTGACGTTGCCTTTGCGATCCACGTATCCGGCCGCTTCGCTGGTGCCCATGGCGATGCCCAGAACGCCGGTGTCGCCCAGCCCCATGGCGCCGGCAAGCGCCGTTACGTCGCCGTCGTTGGCGACCTGCACGGGAATATCCCCCAGCGTTTTGGCGGCGCGGATATAAATATCCTTCACCTTGGCGTCAAAATCCTCCGGGGATACCTTCAGGAACAGGGAAGAGAGCCGGGTGCGGTCGTTGATAAAGATCCCGGCTGAACTGACGCCCACGGCGTCCACCCGGGGCATTTTGGAAGCCGCCGTTTGCAGCGCCTCCACGATCCCCCGGAAATGATAATCCGGGTCGCTGTTGGTTTTGGGGAACCACACCACCTCTTCGGAATATACGGTCTCGCCGTCGATCACCGCGGAAACCTTCCGGTCGGATCCGCCCGCGTCAAAGCCGATGCGGCACCCGTCCAGATGTCCCCCCACGGGCAGGGAAGCGTCCTTTTCCGTCGGGCGCTCCTCAAAGCGCCTGCTTTCCACCGCGAAGGGATGTTCGTACACATTCCCCATGGTCTTGTAGTCAAATTCCCGTGCGCCTCCCGGGGCGTAAGCGGCCTTGACAAACCGGGCGATGGCTTCATTTCCGCAGATGATCACCCGGAAACCGCCCTTTGCCCAGAGCAGGGTCTTTACCAGGCGCTCCACATAAAAGCAATCCGCCTCTCTCATTTCTTCGGTGCCGTAAATCCTTGTTTCCACCACGGCGGTTTTGCCGTCTTCCCGCTCCAGCGCCACGGCAAGGGGCTCCCTCGCCCCGGCAAGATAAGCTTCCTGCCACCGGTACAGGGGCATAAACGCCTCATCCAGCGCAGGCTTGTTTTGTATTTCAAATTCGATTCCGAAACGTTTCATTTAGCCAAACCTCCTACCGCCGATGATCACTTCATCCAGCGTCATATCGTCTCCGATGATCAGCAGATCCGCGTCGTACCCGGCCTTGATCTGTCCCCGCTTCAATCCCAGAAGCTCGGCGGGGGTTTTGGTCGCCATGGTGACGGCACTGTCAAAGGGGATCCCCATCTCCACGGCGCATTTTACGCATCTCCACAAGGTGCTGCCGCTGCCGCCCAGGGTATCGGAATCCTTTAAGTACACCGCGCCGTCCCGTACCACCACGGGTATGCCCCCGGATTCGGAGACCGTACCTTCCGGCAGTCCCGCCGGACGAATGGCGTCGGAGATCAAGGTCAGCCGATCCGCCCCGAAGAGCTTGAGCGCCATCAGAACGGCGGCGCGGTGAATATGGATGCCGTCGCAGATGATCTGCGCCCAGATATGCTTCTCCGAGGCGGCACCGATGGGACCGGGCTTTCTGTGATGAATGGGATTCATGGCGTTGAAGGTGTGAGTCAGACACCTGGCGCCCGCGTCGATGGCGCGTATGGCAGTGTCATAATCCGTATCGGAATGCCCGATGGAGATCACCACGCCCTCCTCCGTCACCCGGGCGATAAAGTCCATAGCGCCTTCCCACTCCGGCGCCACGGTGATCATTTTCACGTTGTGGAAACGGTGGAACTCGGCAAGATCCGGCGCTTTGATGTAGTCTTCGTTTTGGGCACCTTTGTACTTGGGAGAAATGTAGGGACCCTCCAAATGGAACCCCGCGATCCGGGTACCGGGAAAGTCCGTCTTTTTCCCCGTCACTTCTTCCAGGGTATCCGCGTCCATGGTCATGGTGGTGGGCAGCCAGGTGGTGGTGCCGTTTTTTGCCAAAAAGGCGCACATGGGCTCAAAATCGCCGTCCAGCGCGTCCATACCGATGCACCCGTGGGCGTGAACGTCCACCAGTCCCGGGATCACCCGTCTTCCTTGTGCGTCGATGTCCCCCCGGGCTCTTTCTTCCCGGACGTCGCTGATCACGCCGTCTGTCATCTCTATGGTATACAATTTCTCACCGATGCGTGCGTTGGTCACGGTGCTTCTTTCCATAAACGCCTCCGAACAGTTGTTCTTTTTCTCAGTATATCACGTTTGCCGCCTTTGGGAAAGTCAAAAAATGCAGAATCAGAACCCTATTTTTTGCACTTTTTCGTAATAAATCTCTTGCGCTCCCTCGACATTTGTAGTATACTGTCGCCGGGAGGAAACGCGTATGGATTATAAAAAAACGACTCTGCGGCAGGATCTCATCGTTCGCGACGTGATCTCCATTCACTATTTCGAATACACCGTTGATTTTGCATTTTCCGGGGAACTTCACGACTTTTGGGAAGTGGTTTACGCGGACAAGAACGAATTGGTCATCACCGCGGACGCCAGTGAGATCTTGCTTCCTCAAGGATCCCTGTTCGTCCATAAACCCATGGAATTCCATAACGTGCGGGGCAACGGCGTTCACGCGCCCAACTCCGTGATTTTTTCCTTTTCTTCCGACGCGCCGGAGCTTTACGAGATCGCCGGGCGTCCCATCCCCTGCACCGACCAGGAAAAACTGCTTCTGGGGCAGATCGTGGAGGAGGGAAGACTGGCGTTTTCCACGCCCCTGGGCGACCCTTATACGGAGGAACTGATCCGTCGGGAAAACTCGCTTTTCGGCTGTGAGGAGTTGATCGGCAACGCCATCAGTGCTCTCGCCATCTCCCTCATCCGCCGCTCCCGGAAAAAGGGCGTGGTGGCGGATCCGGCGGAGGGCTACCCCAAGCGGCGCATGGATGAAGTCCGCCTCAGGGAGATCTGTTCCTATCTGCAGGAGAACGTGGAAAAGGATCTGTCCAGCCGTGACGTCCTCTCCGTCTTCTCCCTTTCGGAATCCAGCCTGCAAAAGCTTTTTCAGAACAAAGTGGGTATGGGCGCCATGCAGTACTTTCAGCGCTTGAAGATCGACCGGGCAAAGGAGCTGATCCGGGAAAAGAAGCTGAATTTCTCCGAGATCTCCGAAAAGCTGGGCTTCTCTTCCATTCACTATTTTTCCCGCCGCTTCAAGGCGGTATCCGGTATGACCCCTTCGGAATACGCCGCCTCGGTGAAATCCATCTCCTTGTAATCAGGTCGAAAAAAACGCCGCGCCGCCGCGGCGTTTTTTTATCCCCCTCGTTTTTCCCTTAAAAGAATTCCTGAAAGGAACTGAAAAACCTTGCAAATCCTCTTGACTTTAGCGATTTAGTGTGCTAAACTGCACCAAAGACATCATAGGAGGCGTTTTATGGAGCAAATTCGCACGGAATCCGTTCGCCGGCTTTGCCGCGCGCTGGCGCTTTTGCAAACGGAAAAGGAATGCACCGACTTTTTGCTTGACCTATGCACCATCAAGGAATTGCAGGACATGGCGCAGCGCCTGGATACCGCCCTTCTTTTGGACGAGGGGAAGAATTATCAGATCATCGCCAAGGACGTAGGCGTTTCCACCGCGACCATCAGCCGGGTCAGCCGTTGCCTGCGCTACGGCAGCGGGGGATATCGCGCCGTGCTGGATAAACTGAAGGAAGAGAAATAAGCATGGCGGGCGCTTTTATTTCCAGAGAGGAGACCGTGGCGGGGGAGCTTTGCACCCTGTTTCGCCGTTTCGGCTACCTTCCGTATAAAATGCGGAAATTCGAAGATTACGACCTGTACGTGCGCTTTAAGGATTACCTTCTTTCCGATCATGTCATCACGTTTACCGACGAGGGCAAGCTTCTCGCGCTGAAGCCGGACGTGACCTTGTCGCTCATCCGTTCCGTGCGACCGGAAAAAGGGGCGATCAAAAAACTGTTTTACCGGGAAAGCGTGTATCGCCGTCCCCGACCCGGGGAACCGATCCGGGAGCTTTTGCAGACCGGGCTGGAATGTATCGGAGACCTGGATACCTATTCTTTGAGCGAGGTGCTGTCCCTGGCGGCGCTTGCCCTGCAGCGCATCTCTCCGGACGCCGTTTTGGTTATCAGCCAGTTGGATCTGGTAGACGCCTTCTTGCGGCGCATCACCGCGGACACCGTCGCAAAAAAAGACCTTCTGCGCCTTGCCGGAGAAAAGAACCTGCCCGGCATCCGCGCTTATTCAACCGCCTCGTCTCTGCCGGCAAAGGAAACGGAGGAGCTTTGCGATCTGCTGGCGCTCTCCGGAAGACCCGGGGAGGTTTTGCCCGCTTTGAAGCCCATGGCGGAAAAAGCCGGCGCGGAAGAGGCGTTCGCCTCCCTCTCCGCCGTGCTTGCCCTCTTGAAGGACACCCCCGCCGAGGAAATGCTGCAGCTTGATTTTTCCGCCGTCAGTGACGGGAAGTACTATAACGGGCTGGCGTTCCGGGGCTTTGTGAAAGGCTTGCCGGAGCGTGTGCTTTCCGGCGGGCAGTACGATCGGTTGATGGATCGGATGGGAAAGCGCGCCGGGGCGGTGGGCTTTGCCGTGTATCTGGATCAGCTTTCCTTGCTTGACGGGGAAAATGAACCGGACGCTGACGTCCTTTTGGTTTACGGAAACGCCTCCCCGGAGAGGGTCAAGGCAGCCGTGGAGCGCCTGACAGCGCAGGGAAAAACCGTTTTGGCGCTTCCCATTCGTCCTGCCGAGGGGCATTTCGGCACCATAGACGTGCTTGCGGAGTAAGAGACTATGAAGGACTATCTGAATATCGCCCTGCCCAAAGGCAGGTTGGGCGAAAAAGTGTATGATCTGTTTGAAAAAGCGGGCTTCGGTTGCCCCGCCATCCGCTCCCCGGGACGGAAGCTGGTGTTTGAAAGTGAAGAAAATCGCGTTCGCTACTTTTGGGTCAAGCCTTCGGACGTGCCTATTTACGTGGAGCGCGGTGCGGCGGATCTGGGCGTAGCGGGGAAGGACATTTTGCTGGAGTACACCCCCGACGTGTATGAGCTTCTGGATCTGGGGCTGGGCAAATGCCGCCTTGCCGTGGCGGGTAAGAAGGGCGCCCGTCTCCACGGAGACCGGACGCTGCGGGTGGCGACCAAGTTTTCCCACGTCGCCCGGGAGTATTACGCGTCCCTGGGGCGTGACGTGGATCTCATCCACTTGAACGGCTCCATTGAGCTGGCGCCCCTTTTAGGGCTGTCCGACGTGATCCTGGACATCGTCGAGACCGGCACTACCTTAAAGGAAAATGATCTGGAAGTGCGGGAGACGGTAGCCCCCGTGTCCGCCAGACTCATCGCCAACAAAGCGTCCTTCGCTTTTAAAAAGCGGGAAGCGGATCGGTTGCTTTCCGCTCTGTCTGACCAATTGGAGGAAACAAAGTGATCCGTATCATGGCTTGGGGAGAGGTCTCCCCGGAAGAGATCTTTGCCCGGAAAAATCCCGTCCGCTCTGTGGCGGAGCCGGTTGCTGAGATCCTTGAAAACGTCAGGAAAGACGGCGACGCAGCCCTCTTTTCCTACACCGAACGCTTCGACGGCGTCCGCCTGTCATCCCTCACCGTCACCCCGGAGGAATGGCGGGAAGCGCGGGAACAGGTGGATCCTTCCTTCCGCGCCATCCTGGAGGAGGCGGCAGCCAACATCCGCGCCTTCCACAGCGCCCAGGTACGGCAGAGCTTTCTATTGAACGATCGCCCCGGTGTGGTTATGGGGCAGAAGATCATTCCCCTGGATCGGGTGGGGCTATACGTGCCCGGCGGCACCGCCGCCTATCCTTCCACCGTTTTGATGGACGCCATTCCCGCCCGCATTGCCGGGTGCCGGGAGATCGTGTTGGCTACGCCCCCCGGTAAGGACGGCAAAGTGCCCGCCGCCATTCTGGCTGCGGCGGAGGTCGCGGGGGTGGATCGCATTTTCAAGGTGGGCGGCGCACAAGCCATCGCCTCGCTCGCCTTCGGCACCGAGACCGTGCCCCGGGTGGATAAGATCGTGGGGCCCGGCAACGCTTTCGTAGCGGAAGCCAAACGTCAGGTTTTTGGTACTGTATCCATTGATATGATCGCCGGACCCAGTGAGATCCTCATCCTCTCCGACGGCAAGAGCGACCCCGCCTGGATCGCTGCGGATCTGCTCAGTCAGGCGGAACACGACAAAAACGCCTCCGCCGTGCTGGTCACCGATTCCATGTCCCTTGCCCGAGCGGTACAATCGGAGGTGGAAAACCAGCTGGCTGCCCTTGAGCGGCGGGAGATCGCCCGGGCGTCCGTGGACGACAACGGAAAGATCATCGTCTGCTCCGACTTGAGCGGAGCGCTGGACGTGGTGAACGAGATCGCCCCCGAGCATTTGGAGATCTGCACCGACGATCCCTTCTCCCTGCTGGACCGGGTGCGCCATGCCGGCAGCGTCTTTTTGGGACGGCATTGCCCGGAAGCTCTGGGAGATTATCTGGCGGGTCCCAACCACACCCTGCCCACCGGTGGCACCGCCCGCTTTTCCAGTCCGCTTTCCGTGGATGATTTCGTAAAGAAGACCCAGTACAGCTACTTTTCGCCGAATGCTCTTGCGGCAGTGAGCGAAAAGGTCGCTTCCTTTGCCCGGGTGGAAGGCTTGACCGCTCACGCCGCCAGCGCCCTGATCCGGGGAAAGGAGAAGTCATGAGCCGTTTTTTCTCATCCCGGTTTGCCGCTCTCACCCCCTATACCCCCGGGGAACAGCCCCGGGACAAAAAGTACATCAAACTGAACACCAACGAAAGTCCCTTCGACGTGCCGGACAGCGTGATCCGCGCCGCTGAAGCCGCGTCCCAGGATTTCCGGCTTTATTCCGACCCCACCTGCCTGGCGCTGTCACAGGCGCTGGAACGGGCGGAGGGCGTTCCCCGGGATCGGGTGGTGTGGGGCAACGGCTCCGACGAACTGCTCAATTTTGCCTTTATGGCGTATTGCGATGAAAATACCCCCGCCGTCTTCCCGGACGTCACCTACGGCTTTTATCCCGTGTTTGCCGCCGTCAACCGCGTCCCCGCGACGATCATTCCTTTAAAGGCGGACTTCACCGTGGATCTGGAAGGCCTGGCAAAGGCAAAAGGCACCGTCTTCCTCGCCAATCCCAACGCCCCCACGGGCATGGCGCTGTCCCCGGAAGAGATCGAGAGTCTGGTCCGTTCCGATCCCGCCCGTATGGTGGTGGTGGACGAAGCCTACGTGGACTTCGGCGCCCGCACCGTGGCGCCTTTGACGGAAACGTATGAAAACCTGCTTGTGGTCCGCACCTTCTCCAAATCCCGTTCCATGGCGGGCGCCCGCATCGGTTACGCCATCGGCTCGCCCGCTCTCATTGCGGATCTGCAGACCCTGCGCTATTCCCACAACCCCTATAATCTCAACCGGGTCTCCATTGCCGCGGGCAGTGCGATGCTGGGGGAGGAAACGCTTGTGCGGGAACGGTGCGAAAAGATCGCCCTCATCCGGGATGAGACTGCCGCGGCGCTCCGCTCTCTGGGCTTTACCCTCACCCCGTCTCGCGCCAATTTCCTTTTCTGCAAACATCCGCTCCTTGACGGGGAGGCGTTGTATCTCACCCTGAAAGAGCGGGGGATCCTGGTGCGTCATTTTTCCGCTCCCCGCGTTAAGGATTATCTGCGCATCACCGTGGGCGCGTCCGCGGATATGCATACGCTTGTTGAAACCCTGAAAGAAATTTTGGAGGAACAGTCATGAGAGACGCTACCATCGACCGCGTCACGGCGGAAACGGAGATCCATCTGACATGGGAACTGGACGGCAGCGGCGAGAGCCGCGTGGACACCGGCTGCGGCTTCCTCAACCATATGCTTACCCTCTTTGCCGCCCACGGGCGCTTTGATCTGGAAGTGGTGTGCCGCGGAGATGTGGAGGTAGACGACCACCATACGGTGGAGGATATCGGTATCGCCTTAGGGCAGGCACTTGCCCGGGCGCTGGGAGAGAAGCGGGGCATCACCCGCTACGGCAGCGCCGTCATTCCCATGGATGAAGCCCTTGTCCTGGCGGCGGTGGATTTGTCGGGCAGGAGCGCCCTGGGCTTCGATCTGCCCATCCCCACGGAAAAGGTCGGCGGCTTTGATACGGAATTGGTCAAGGAATTCTTTCTCGCCTTCACCCGGGAAGCGCGTCTGGCGCTTCATTTGCGGGAGTTTGCCGGGGAGAACAGTCACCACATCATCGAAGCGGCGTTCAAAGCCGTCGCCCGCGCTCTGCGCGCGGCGGTAAAGATCGACGGGGAAGCCTCGGGCGAGATCCCTTCCACCAAGGGCACGCTGGTATGATCGCGCTGGTGGACTACGGCGTCGGCAACCTTTTTTCCCTGCTTTCCTCCTTCGCCGCCATCGGTGTGGACGCGACGGCAACGGACGACCCCGCCGTCCTGAAAAAAGCGGATCGCCTCATCCTGCCCGGCGTGGGCGCCTTTGCGGACGCCCGGAAAAAGCTGGCGGAAAGCGGGCTGGACCGGGTCGTCTGCCGGGAAGCGGAAAAGGGCAAGCCCTTGATGGGCATTTGCCTTGGGATGCAGCTCTTGCTGGATAAGAGCCTGGAATACGGCGAACACCGGGGGCTGGGGCTCATTTCCGGCACCGTCCGTCCCATCGCGGATGTGATCCCGCCTTCTCTCAAGATCCCTCATATCGGTTGGAACGCTTTGCGCTTTCCAAAGCCGCACCCGCTTTTTTCCGGCGTTAAAGAGGGGGATCACGTTTACTTTGTTCATTCTTTCTATGCCGCGGACTGCGGTGAGAGTGTTCTGGCGACCACCGAGTACGGCGCGCGCCTCACCGCCGCCGTGGGCTGTGAAAACGTGATGGGCTGTCAGTTCCATCCCGAAAAGAGCGGGGACGTGGGTCTCGCCATCCTGCGCGCGTTTTGTGAAAAGGAGTTCTCATGCTGATCTATCCCGCCATTGATCTCATTGACGGAAAAGCCGTCCGCCTCACCAAAGGGGATTATGACAAAATAAAGGTGTATGATTCCGATCCCGTCGCTTTGGCGTGCCGCTTTGCGCAAGCCGGCGCCCGGCAGATCCATCTGGTGGATCTTTCCGGGGCAAAGGACGGCACCACCCCTCATCTGGAGCTGATCCTTTCCATCAAGCGGAAAACCGGATTGTTTTGTCAAGTCGGCGGCGGTATCCGTTCCATGGACGTTTTGGAGGGGTATCTGGAAGCCGGCGTTGACCGTGCCATTCTCGGCACTGCCGCCGTCACCGATCCCGCCTTTCGCCGCGCCGCTCTGAAACGCTACGGGGATAAAGTCGCCGTGGGTGTGGACGTGAAGGATGGCAAGGTCGCCATCCGGGGCTGGCTGGAAAAAAGCGCGCTTTCCGCCGTTTCCTTTTGCCGGGAGCTGGAGGAGGAGGGCGTGAAAACCATCATTTGCACCGACGTTTCCAAGGACGGCGCCATGGCGGGAGCGGGATTTGAGTTATACCGGTCTCTGGGTGCCGCCGTTTCGCTGAACGTCATTGCCTCCGGAGGCGTCTCTTCCCTGGAGGATGTAAAGGAACTGAAAAAAATGGGTCTGTACGGCGCTATCATCGGTAAAGCGTACTATGAGGGAGCCGTGGATCTGAGCGCGGCTTTGGAGGCGGCAAGGTGATCACCAAACGCATTATCCCCTGCCTGGACGTGAAGGACGGCAGGGTAGTCAAAGGCACCAATTTCAAGGGGCTCTCCGACGTAGCGTCCCCGGTGGAGTTGGCGCAGTTTTACAGTCGTTCCATGGCGGATGAATTGGTTTTTTACGACATCACCGCCTCCGCGGAAGGGCGCGCGCTCTTTACGGACATTCTGAAAGAGAGCGCTCAGAAGGTTTTCATTCCGCTCACCGTCGGCGGCGGTATCCGCAGTCTGGAAGATTTTGACCGGGTTCTTCACTGCGGTGCGGACAAGGTCAGCGTGAATTCCGGCGCCATTGCCGATCCGTCCCTGGTGGAACGGGCGGCGAAGAAATACGGGGATCAATGCGTCGTTCTCTCCGTGGACGTCGCCCGGGTGAACGGCGTCTTCCGGGTCTTTGCCAAGGGAGGCAGGGAAAACACCGGGATGGAAGCCATCTCCTGGATCCGCCGCTGCGTGGAAAGCGGCGCGGGGGAGGTGGTGGTCAATTCCATCGATACCGACGGGGTCAAGGGCGGCTTTGATCTGGAAATGCTTGCCGCCGTGTGCGACGCGGTGAAGGTGCCCGTTATCGCCTCCGGGGGAGCGGGACGGATCGAGGACTTTATCACCCTGTTCAAGACTCTGCCCGGGGTGGACGCGGGACTTGCCGCTTCCGTGTTTCATTTCGGTGAAATCGAAATATGTGACTTGAAACGGGCGATGCTGGAAAACGGCATTCCCGC
>CAMPCJ010000007.1 GCA_946645685.1 uncultured Clostridia bacterium
GTCCGGATCCCTGCCATACGGGGTCTGACGGAGGAGGAAAAAGCGGAAAAGGAGCCTTACGACGCCGCGTGGAAGGGCTATAAAAGCGAACTGAAAGCCTTATCGGATGGCGCTCTGTCCGTTCCGTGGGAGGAGCGGCAGGCGGACATGGAGGAATTTTTGCCCCTGGCAAACGCTCTGGTCGGCTTGTTTGAAACCACTCTGGCTCGCTTTACGGAAAAGAAGCGGGAGCGGAACGTGCTGAGCTTTTCGGATCTGGCGTCCCTGACGCTGCGCCTGGTGGGGCAAAGAGAGGGCGGCGTCTTCGTGCCCACCGCCGCCGGCAGGGAGATCGGCGAGCGGTTCAGCGCCGTGTTCGTGGACGAGTATCAGGACACCAACAGCATCCAGGACGCCATTTTCCGCTGCATCACCGGCGGGCGCAACCTGTTTCTGGTGGGCGACCCCAAGCAGTGCGTCTATCATTTCCGGGGCGCCGAGCCGGAGGTGTTCATTCGCTACCGCAAGACCCTGCCGGATTACCAGGCGGGGGAGGATCAGGTCATGGCGCGGCATTTTTTGTCGGATAATTTCCGCTGCGACCGCCCCGTCATCGACTTTACCAACGCCCTTTTCCGGGTGCTGATGAACGGAGAAGACCCCGAGTCCCTCTATCGCCCGTCCGATGAACTCCGTCCCGGCAAGGAGATCAGCGCCTACCGGGAAATGCCGGTGGAGGTATGCGTTCTGGAGCCCAAGCCCTCCGAAAAAGGGGAAGGGGGCGCCGGGTCGGAACAGAAAGAAGAGGAAGAGACGGAAAACCGGGAAGCGGCGTATATCGCCGACCGCATCCGCGCCGTCCTGGACGGGGAGATCAAAAGGGCGGACGGCACGCCCTATCAGCCGGAGGACATTGCCGTGATCGCCCGCACCTGGAAAAACGTGGAAAGGGTGCAGGGCGCCCTGTCCCGCCGGGGCATTCCCGCCGCCTGGTCCAAGGGGGAGGAGGGGGAGAGCAGTCCCGAGGAATTCTTCGTTGTCTCCCTCTTGAAAGCGGCGGACAATCCCACCCGGGACGTGCCCTTGCTCGCCGCTCTGTATTCCCCCGTTTTCCGCTTTTCTCCGGACGATCTGTTCCGGCTGCGCAAGGATCATCCCGGCGTGAGCTTTTTTGCCGCTCTCACGGCGGAAGCGGCTTCGGAAAGCGCCGCCGCCCCCGCCTGCCGTGACGCCCTCGCCGCCCTGTCCGCCCTGCGCCGGGACGCCCGCGTCATGACCCCCACGGAACTGATCTTTACCGTCTACCGCAGCTTCAACGTGGAGGAGCTGTACCGAAAGACCTCTCCCGGGGGCGGCGCCGTCCGCAAAAAATTTCTGCGCCTTGCCCGGCAGGCGGAAACGGCGGGCTTTACCACCCTCGCCCGGTTTTGTCAGTACCTCTCTTCCGTGCAGGAAAAGAGCGACAACGCCGCCGGCGCCGGGGTGCGCCTGATGACCATCCACAAAGCCAAGGGGCTGGAATTCCCCGTGGTCTTCGTGTCCTTCCTGTCCGCCCGCAAGGGGGGGAACACTGGGGGAAGGGTGTGGATGAGCGCCCGGTTCGGCGCCGCGTTCCCCCTGCCCAAATGGGGCGGCGTGTCCAACCGGGATCACCTGCTCACCGACCTTGCCCGCCGGGAAGAGGCGGCGGAGGAGCGGGCGGAGGAATTGCGGGTGCTGTACGTGGCGCTGACCCGCGCCAAGGATAAACTCATCCTTACCGGCGCCCCCAAAAGCCTTGCCGCCCTGCAGAGCCGCACCCTGTTCCACTGTTCCGCCCCCCTGACGCCCGCCCTGGCGCAGGGACTTCTGGGAGCCGCTTCCACCCCCCTGGAATTTCTCTTCGTGGGACTGCACGACAGCCCGGCGCTGCGGAAAGCCCTGCAAAGCGGCGCCGGAGAAGAGAAGGGACTGATCGCTTCTCTGATCCCGTACGCTTCTCCCGTCTGCGACGGGGAGGAGCGGGCGGCGAGCGCTCCCGCTTCTCCGGGAACGCCCCTGCCCCCCTGGGAAAAGGTTTTGCCCTTCCTGAACTTCACCTACGCCCATCCCGAGCGGGAGACCCTGCCGAAAAAGCTCTCCGTTTCCGAAATCGTCCGGCAGGGCAGGCAGGAGGAAGCGCAGCTCGTTCCCCGGGGACTTTCGGACTTCGAGCGGGGCGTTCTGAAAGCGGACGCCGCCTTCCGGGGCACCGCCATCCATCAGGCGATGCAGTTTGCGGATCTGGAACGGGCTTCCCTCTCCCCCGACGGGGAGCTGGATCGGCTTTTGCGGGAGGGCTTCCTCACCGAAAAAATGGCGCGGGAGATCGACCGGCAGGCGTTCGCCGCCTTTTTCCGTTCCGATCTGTACCGCCGCATCGCCGCCTCCCCCCGGGTGGTACACGAAAAGCGCTTCAACGTCCTGTTGTCCGGAGAGGAGCTGGTGGGTCGCCCCGGCGAGATCCTCATCCAGGGCGTGGTGGATCTGTGGTTTGAAAAAGAGGACGGCACCATCGCCCTTCTGGATTTCAAGACCGACCGCCTGCCCCCGGACGGGGATGCCATTCTCCGGGAGCGCCACGGGGAACAGCTGCGCATCTACCGCCGGGCGGTGGAAGCCATGGAGGAAAAACCCGTGACGGAGCTTTTGCTCTATTCCTTCTCCCTGTCCCGCGCCGTTCCCGTTCCCCTGAACGGCTGAAAAAAGCAGACTGAAAAAAGCATACTGAAAAAAAGCAGACTGAGAAATCAGTCTGCTTTTTTCTTTGCTTGGTTTTATTTGATGCTGTTGAGCATTTCCGCGTAGGTGGGGAAGGGCCAGTACTTCCGCGCCACGGCGGTTTCCAGCTCGTCGATCACCGCCCGCAGCTCCGCCATGTCCGAAAATACCGTTTCCCGATAGAAGACGGCGCTTTTCAGGGTGCCGGTCACTTCCTTGGCGCGCACCACGTCCGCTTCCAGGGTGGCAAGACGGCTGCAAAGCTGTTCCGACAGAGAGGAGATCCGCTTCAGAAGCTCGTCCTCCAGCCCGGTGGAAAGGGGAACGGGGAAAAGACTCTTGCGCCCTCTCTCCTCCAAAAGCTCGTTCTCATACCGCAGAACGGCGGGCGCGATGTCCTTGCGCGCCAGATCGATCATGGTCAGCGCCTCGATGAGCAGCGTCTTGGAATAGTTTTCCAAAAGCACTTCCTGCCGGGAAGCGATCTCCGTGGGGGAAAGCACGCCCAGCCGGTCGAACATCTTCACGTTCTTCTCATCGGTGTAATGCGCCATGGCGTCCACGGTGCTGTCAAACCGGAGCAGTCCCCGGCGCTGCGCCTCCTGCGCCCACTCTTCGGAGTAGTTGTTGCCGTTGAAGAGGATGCGGCGGTGCTCGATGAGGGTGCGGTGGATCAATTCGTTGAGATCCGCGGCAAAATTGCCGCTCTTTTCCAGCTCGTCCGCGAATTCCGACAGCGTCTGCGCCACGATGGTGTTCAGGATCATATTGGGGCAGGCGATGGAGTCGGAAGAGCCGGGCATACGGAACTCGAACTTGTTGCCCGTAAAAGCGAAGGGAGAGGTACGGTTCCGGTCGGTGGTGTCCCGGGAAAACTCCGGCAGAACGCCGGCGCCGATATTCAGCCGGGTGCGGGGACGATCCTCGGGCTTGGCGCCCGCCATAATGTCCTCCAAAAGCGCCATGAGGTCATCCCCCAGGAAGATGGAGATGATGCCGGGAGGCGCCTCGTTGCCCCCCAGCCGGTGATCGTTCCCGGCGGAGGAAACGGAGATCCGAAGCAGATCCTGGTTCTCGTCCACCGCCTTGATGACCGCGGTGAGGAACAGCAAAAACTGCGCGTTCTGAGAGGGGGTCTTACCGGGCTTGAGCAGGCTTCTGCCCGTGTCCGTGGACAGGGACCAGTTGTCGTGCTTGCCGCTGCCGTTGATCCCGGCGAAGGGCTTTTCGTGGAGCAGGCACGCCATCCCGTGGCGGGCAGCCACCTTCTTCATCATTTCCATGGTGAGCTGGTTGTGATCCGTCGCCAGATTGGCGGTGCCGAAGATGGGCGCCAGCTCGTGCTGGCCGGGCGCCACCTCGTTGTGCTCCGTTTTGGCGAGAATGCCCAGCTTCCACAATTCCTCATCCAGATCCTGCATAAAGGCGAAGACCCGGGGCTTGATCTGTCCGTAATAGTGATCGTCCATTTCCTGACCCTTGGGCGGGCGTGCGCCGAAGAGCGTTCTGCCGCAGTAGATCAGGTCGGGGCGTGCGCGATAGGCTTCGGCGTCGATGAGAAAGTATTCCTGCTCGGGCCCGCACTCCGCCGTCACGTGGGTGGTTTCCGTATCTCCGAAGAGCCGCACGATCCGCACCGCCTCCCGGGAAAGCGCCTCCATGGAGCGAAGCAGGGGCGTTTTCTTGTCCAGGCTCTCGCCCCGGTAGGAGCAAAACGCCGTGGGGATGCACAGGGTGTCGTCCTTGATGAAGGCGTAGGAGGTGGGATCCCAGGCGGAATAGCCCCGGGCTTCAAAGGTGGCGCGCAAGCCGCCGGAGGGAAAGCTGGAAGCGTCCGCTTCCCCGGAGACCAGATTTTTTCCGGAAAACGCCATGATCACGCCGCTTTCCCCGTCCCGCTGGATAAAGCCCTCGTGCTTTTCCGCGGTGGTGCCCGTCATGGGCTGGAACCAGTGGGTGTAGTGGGTGGCGCCGTTTTCCACCGCCCAGGCGCCCATTTCCCGCGCCACCGTATCCGCGATGGAGCTTTCCAGCCGCTCTCCGGCGATGGTATTTTTCAAGGAGCGATACACGTCCTTCGGCAGTCTTTCCTTCATCACGGCGTCGTTAAAGACCTTGCAGCCGAACAGTTCCGGTATGTTTTTCATGCCTTGTTCTCCTTTACGGTTTCATAATAGGGTATGGGGCGGACGCTCCGGCGTTACAGCAGAGGCACGCCTGCTTCCCGGCAGATACGTTCCGTTTCCCCGTCCCACAGGGATACCTGCACCTCGCCGATGTGGCATTTTTCCAGCAAGAGCAGGCACAGCCGGCTCTGTCCGATGCCGCCGCCCATGGTGAAGGGGAGTTTTCCTTCCAGAAGCGCCTTGTGGAAGGGCAGACCGGCGCGATCCTCACAGCCCGCCTTTTTCAGCTGGTCGGCAAGGCTTTCCGGGCTGACCCGGATGCCCATGCTGCTCACCTCAAAGGCGCACCCCAGCGTTTCGTTCCAGAAGAGGATGTCTCCGTTCAGCGCCCAGTCGTCGTAGTCCGGCGCCCGCCCGTCGTGGGGCTTGCCGCTTTTCAGCTTGTCGCCGATCCCCATGAGAAACACGGTGGGGTGTCCGGCGCGCATAAAGGCGTCTTCCCGTTCCTTGGGGGAGAGGGCGGGGTAGAGATCCTCCAATTCCTGCGA
This sequence comes from uncultured Clostridia bacterium, assembly GCA_946645685.1. Taxonomy (GTDB): domain Bacteria; phylum Bacillota; class Clostridia; order Oscillospirales; family SIG627; genus RGIG5579. Next base: position 5,393 of record CAMPCJ010000007.1, read on the forward strand.
GGTGATGAAGGTCACGTCCCGGGAGAGGGTGGTCTTCAGAGCGGGAAAGAGGGCTTTCACCGCCGTCTGGGTGTCGCACACGGCGCCCACGATCTTTTCCACCGCGTCTTTCAGATACGTCGTGGTGCGATCCTCCCGGCGAATGACCTTTTCCCAGTCCCACTGATCTACGTAAATGGAATGAAGGTTGTCCATCTCCTCATCCCGGCGAATGGCGTTCATATCGGTGAACAGCCCCTCCCCCACGGGAAAGCGGTATTTTTTCAGCGCCATCCGTTTCCACTTGGCGAGGGAATGAACCACCACCGCGTCCGTGCCGGTCTCCTTCACGTCGAAACGGACGGGGCGCTCCACGCCGTTCAGATCATCGTTCAGGCCGCTGGCGGGGTCAACGAACAGCGGGGCGGAGACGCGCTTGAGATTGAGCGCTTTCCCGAGATTTTGCTGGAAGGTGCTCCTGAGCGTTCCGATGGCGTCCTGGGTGTCGTAGCTGCCCAGCAGGGGTTTGTACCCGGCGGGGATAACGGTTTTAGACATAGCGTCCACATCCTTTCTCCGGCTTTGCCGGCTGATACAGTAAAAAATGAAAATAACAAAGGCGCCACCGCCCCCTGAGGAGTCCATAGCGCCTTTGCTATGCGGGCATCATAGCACGCTCCGTCCCCTTTGTCAAGCCTTTTTTTGAAAAAAATCCCCTTTTGCCCGTTCATAAGTCCCCCGTCCCCGTCATAGAATTGCATACCGCATTCGTTCAAACTGAAAAAGCCGGAGGTTACTATGACGAGCTTTTATCCCGAAGGGGATCTTCTGTTTACCGAGGAAAATCAAACCGCCCTCGCCACCCGGGAGGGACTGCGATCCGCCATGGAGGAGGGCAGGATCCTGGAAGCCCGGGCGATCCTGTGCGACCGTTCCATGGCGCTCCACTTCGATTTAGGCGGCGTGCCGGGGGTGATGCCCCGGGAGGAAGCGGCGGTGACGGCGCCCGGGGAGGAGACCCGGGACGTGGCGATCATCACCCGGGTGGGCAAGCCCTGCGCCTTTCTCATCCTGTCCTTGCCGGAAAAGGAGGGGGAGGCGGCGCTCCTCAGCCGCAGAGCCGCCCAGGAAAGGTGCCTGGAAGCGTATCTGGACGGCTTGGAGGTGGGGGACGTCCTGCCGGCGCGGGTGACTCATTTCGAGCCCTTCGGCGCCTTCTGCGACGTGGGCTGCGGCATCCCGTCCCTGCTTTCCATCGACTGTATGTCCGTGTCCCGGATCTCCCATCCCTCGGATCGCTTCCGGGTGGGGGAAAACATCCTCGCCGCCGTCCGCGCCCGGGACGAGGTGCGCCTGGGCAAACGGGGGCGCATCTCCCTGACCCACAAGGAATTGCTGGGCACCTGGCGGGAAAACGCCGCCTGCTTTTCCCCCGGGGAAACGGTGCTGGGGATCGTGCGCAGCGTGGAAAGCTACGGCGTCTTCGTGGAGCTTGCCCCCAATCTGGCGGGGCTGGCGGAGAGCCGGGACGACGTGGCGGTGGGGGATCGGGTCAGCGTTTACATCAAAAGCATCCTGCCGGAAAAGCGCAAGGTGAAGCTGGTCATCGTGGACGCCTACCGAGGCGGGGAAAGCCCCGTGAAGACCCGCTACTTCATCCGGGAGGGCAACGTGTCCTCCTTCCGCTACGACGGGTAAAAAACGAGAGGAAAGATCTTGCTGTCTTTCCTCTTTTTTATATCCGTTATCTACTTGCGCCCGGGGACTTTTTGTGGTAGAATAGTGTGAAAAAATGGGGTCGGTGTTTGTCGAAAAGCAAAGAAGAGCCGACGTCCCCTGCCAACACAGAAAGGAAAAAGCGAAAGAATGTCCACCTTTACCGAAACCATCACCCGGGCGGCACTGCCGGTCATCCCCTTGCGGAACATGGTGCCCTTCCCCGGGATGGATCATAATTTTGAACTCAATGACAAAGGCGCCTTTTTGGCGCTGGATATGGCGATGCGGGCGGACGGCATGGTCTTCCTTGCCCCGCTGATCGATCCCAACGTGGAAAAGCCCGCCGCCGCGGATCTGCGCCGCGTCGGCGTCATCGCCCACGTGGATCAGTGCGTCCGCCTGGCGGAGAGAAGCACCCGCGTGGTCGCCAAGGGACTTTCCCGGGGCGTGCCGGTGAACGTCTTCGCCCTGGGCAGCGGCGCCCTCACGGCGGAAGTGCGCCGGGTGGAGGAGGAAGCCCCGGAAAGCGCCGCGGAAGAGGCGTTCCGCCGGCAGCTGTTGGAGCTCATCGGGGAATTCGTCAGCTTCCAGCCCCGGAAGAATGAAAAATTCATGGCGGCGCTGGAGGGCGTGCGCCCCCTGGGACGGCTGGTGGATCTTGCCGCCGCCAACCTTTTGCGGGAAAGCGCGGATAAAACGGAGATCCTGGAGAAGGAGGACGTTTCCGCCCGCGCCCTGGCGCTGTGCGATATGCTCCGAGAGGAGATCGAGGTGGCACGGCTGGAAAAGCGCATCGCCGAGCGGGTCCAGCGGAACATGGATCGCCATCAGCGGGACTATTATCTCCGGGAGCAAATGCGGGTCATCCAGCAGGAATTGTCCGGCGGCGAGCCCCGGGACGGCGGCGAGGAAGAGGACGAGGGGGAGGAAGAGCCCCTGTATGAGGAAGACGATCTTCTCAAAAAGATTGAGGAAAGAAAACTTCCCGCCGAGGTAAACGCCAAGCTCCGCGCCCAGGCGCTGAAGCTGCAGAAGATGCCCTACGGCTCCTCCGAAGCCGCCCTCATCTCCAACTACGTGGAAACGTGTCTGGAGATCCCGTGGAACGTGTTTTCCGAACACGACACCGATCTGACGAAGGCGCGGGAGATCCTGGATCGGGATCACGACGGGCTGGAAAAGGTGAAGGATCGCATTCTGGAATACCTGGCGGCGTCCAAGCTGCGGGGGGACGTGCAGGGGCAGATCCTCTGTCTGGTGGGCGCCCCCGGCGTGGGCAAGACCAGCGTGGCTTCCTCCATTGCCGAAGCCATGGGGCGCAAGTACGTGCGGGTATCCTTAGGCGGCGTCCGGGATGAAGCGGACGTGCGGGGACACCGCAAGACCTACATCGGCGCCATGCCCGGGCGGATCATCAACGCCCTGAAAGAAGCGGGCACCATGGATCCCCTCATCACCCTGGACGAGATCGACAAGCTCACCCGGGACGCCCACGGCGACCCCGCCAGCGCCCTTCTGGAGGTGCTGGACAGCGAGCAGAACCACGCCTTCCGGGATCACTTCGTGGAATTGCCCGTGGATCTGTCCCGCTGCGTGTTTTTGGCGACCGCCAACGAGACGGACACCATTCCCCCCGCCCTGTTGGATCGGATGGAGGTCATCCGGCTGAACGGCTATACCGAAACGGAAAAAATGCAGATCGCCCGGCACCATCTCATTCCCAAGCAAGCCAAGCGCCACGGCTTGAACGGACGGCAGTTCCGCATCAGCGACAGCGCTCTGGTCGCCCTCATCCGGAACTATACCCGGGAGCAGGGCGTGCGGAATTTAGAGCGGGAGCTGTCCCGCCTGTGCCGCCGTGCGGCACGGGACGTGGTGGAAGGGAAAAAGTCCCTCTCCGTCACCGTCCGCAATCTGGAAGAGCTTCTGGGCAAGCCCAAGGTACTGCCCGAAAAGAAAAATTTGCCCGACCGGGTGGGGGTCGCCAACGGGCTGGCGTGGACCCTTGCCGGTGGGGAAATGCTCGCGGTGGAAGCCATTGCCATGCCCGGCAGCGGCAAGGTGGAGCTCACCGGCTCCCTGGGGGATGTGATGAAGGAATCCTGCCGCATCGCCCTGTCCTGGGTGCGTACCCACGGCAAGGAGATCGGCATTACGGACGAAGAGTTTTATAAGAAGGACGATATTCACGTCCACTTCCCCGAGGGCGCCATCCCCAAGGACGGGCCCTCCGCCGGCGTGACGCTGGTGACCACGCTGGCGTCCCTTCTGTCCGGCCGCCCCGTCCGGGGAGACGTGGCGATGACCGGGGAAGTCACCCTCCACGGGGACGTGCTTGCCATCGGCGGCTTGCGGGAGAAGGCGAGCGCCGCCCTCCGCGCCGGGATGAAGGTGGTGCTGATCCCCAAGGACAACGTGAAGGATCTGGACGAGGTGGATCCCAAGGCGAAGGAGACCATGACCTTTATCCCCTGTGAAAAGGTGGAGGACGTTCTGGCTGTGGCGCTGAGGAAAAAAGCGTGAACCGGCAGAACGTGACCCTGACCATCTCCGCCGGGCGGAAGGATCAGATCATCCGGGACGGTCTGCCGCAGATCGCCCTGTCCGGCAGGAGCAACGTGGGAAAATCCAGCGCCCTGAACAAGCTGCTGGGGCGCAAGCACCTGGCACGGGTCTCCGCTCAGCCGGGCAAGACCGTGACGGTGAACTTTTTCAATCTGGACGGCGCCTGTTACCTGGTGGATCTGCCGGGATACGGCTTCGCCCGCCGCAGTGAGGCGGAAAAGCGGGCGTGGTCCCGGCTGACGGACGCCTATTTTCAGCAAAACGCCTCCCTGGCGATGGTGCTGCAGCTCATCGATCTGAAGACCGGGCCCAGCAAGGACGACGAAATGATGCTGAACTTTCTGGAGGAGGCGGGCATCCCCTTCGTGGTGCTTGCCACCAAGGCGGATAAGCTCAACGCCACCAACCGGCAAAAAAATCTCGCCGATCTTTCGCGTATGCTGGGACAAGTCCCGGTCATCCCCTTTTCCTCTCTCACGGGAGAGGGCGCCGAAAGGGTGTGGAATCTCATTCAGACCACGGTCGAAGCCTGAAAAGGATCGGAAAGGAGCGGGTCATGGAAGAGCCCCGTCGCGTTTCTCTGGATAAACTGCTGTCCTGGCTCGCCCCGACGGACGGGCGGGAGGCGGTCGCCCCCGGCTCTCTCCGCCCCGATCCCGACGAGCCCCGGTGGGAGGGCGTAAGCCTGTCTTTGACCCTCAAAACCCCCGCCGGCCCTTTGGAGATCGCCGCCCGCGCCGACGCCGTCGTTCTGCGGCAGAGCACGTACTGCGTGGAAGAGGCGGCGCTGTCCGACGATTTCTTTCAACTGCCCCCCGCCGTCCGGGAGGCGGCGGAGATCCGGGGCAAGATCTTGGCGCTGGCGCTGGCGCAGGCGCGGCAGCTTTCCCGGGTGGGCGTGACGGTGGCGCTGTACGGCGCCGGCGAGGTGCGCCGGGAGACCGCCTTTTTTGAAAAAGAAGCGCTGCGGGACGAGGTGGCGCGGCTCCTTGCCCCCGTTTTGCCCCTGCTTCCCGCGCTGGCGGAACAGCCCCCCGTTCCCGTTACCTTCCCCTACGATCATCTGCGGGAAGGCCAGCGGGATCTCATGGACGGGGTGTGGGACACCATCAAGGGCGGCAAGCGCCTGTTCGCCTGCGCGCCCACGGGCATCGGAAAGACCGCCGCCGTGCTGTACCCCGCCTTGAAGGCGCTGGAAAAGGGCAGGGCGGAAAAGATCTTTTACGCTTCCCCCAAGAACACCCTGAAAGCCCAGGCCGCCGAAGCGGTGGCGCAAATGCAGGGAGACGGCTCTCTCCACGTTTTGACCCTGGCGGCGAAAATGAGCCTGTGTCCCCTGGGGCTGGAGGAGTGTCAGGGCAGGGACTGCCCCTTTTGTGAGGATCTGTCCCGCCGCGCCGCCCCCGCCGTCACGACTCTTTTCGAGATGGGATTCGTGGGGCCGGATGAAGTTCGCGCCGTGGGGGAAAACTATCAATTGTGTCCCTTTGAACTGTCCTTGAAGGCGGCGGATTTTTCCCGGGTGCTCATCGGGGATTACAACCACGCCTTCGACCCCCGCTTCCGGGTGGGGCAGGAAGGGAAGGATCGGGTGCTTCTGGTGGACGAAGCCCACAACCTGCCCGGCCGGATCCGGGAAAGCTTTACGGAGGAGCTGACCCCCGCCGATCTGGATCCCTTTTACCGGGAGGACAATCTTCCCGGGCAAATGCTCCGGGAGCATTTCGAGCCCCTGTCGGAGCTGTTCGCCGTCCGCCGGAAGGCGTACCGGGAGGAAAAGCAGGACTATTCCTTTGAAAAACCCGTGGAAATGGAGGAAGCCGCCAAGGCGCTTCTGCCCAAGCTCCGCTTCGTTCTGGGGGACGGCTTCGGCGCCCTGCCGGAACCCTTTCGCAACCGGGTGCGCGCCCTCTACCGCAAGGTGAAAAAATACACGGAGCTGTGCCGGGATTTCGGGCAGGACTACGGGGAGATCCGTCAGCGGGACGGCGGCAGCAAGATCCATCTGCTGGATCCCCGGGAAAAGATCCGCGCCGCCGCGGACAAGTGGAAAAGCGCCGTGTTCTTCTCCGCCACGCTTGCCCCGAAGGAATACTACTTCACCGAACTTGCGGGGGAGGAAGGAGACCGCTTTCTGGATCTGCCCTCGCCCTTTCCCAGGGAAAACCTCTTCACCGGGATCGTCCCGGTGGACGTGTCCTTTTCCCGGCGGCACGAGACCGCCCGGGAGCTTTGCGGGGTCATCCGCGCCGTGACCCGGGCGCGGCCGGGGAATTATATGGTGTTCCTGCCGTCCTTTGAGTATCTGGATCTGGTGAGTCAGGAATACAAGCGGCGGTATATGGACGACCGCCTGCTCATCCAAAGGCGCTTTATGCGCCGGGAGGAGCGCACCCGCTTTCTGGAGACCTTCCGGGAGAGCCGGGAAGGCGTGCTGCTGGGCTTTTGCGTCATGGGCGGCGTCTTCGGAGAGGGCGTGGATCTGAAAGGCGAAAGTCTGGTGGGCGAGATCGTGGTGGGCGTCGGCTTTCCGCCGCCCTCCGCGGAAGCGGAAGCGGAATCCGCCCTGTATTATAAACGGGATATGGACGGCAAGAGCTTTGCCTATACCCTGCCGGGCTGGAGCCGGGTGCTTCAGGCGGCGGGCAGGGTCATCCGGGACGAAGAGGACCGGGGCGTCCTGATCCTGTGCGACGAGCGGTATCTGCGGGAAGACGCCCGCGCCCTGTTCCCCGAACACTGGGACGAGCCGAAGGTGTACGAAGGGGAAGGGCAGTTGGCGGCGGGACTCGCCCGCTTTTGGATGAACGGATGATAAGGGAGAAAAAAGATGTTCGGCAAAAAGAAAAAGAAATACGAAGGCAGAACCAATCTGTTCCTGGGCAATCTGGAGGAAGCGGCGGCAAAGAGAGAGGGGACTGAGACGGGCGAGGCGCCCGCTTCTCCCGCTCCCGCCGCCCCGTCGCCTGCCCCCGTCTCCCGGGAGGCGCGCCGTCCCGCACGCCCCCGCCGCGCCGTGCGCGCGCTTACGCCCGTAAAAGAAGCGCCCGCGCCGGAAGGAGAGCCGGAGCCGGAAAAAGAGCCCGAGCCGGAAAGAGAGCCCGAGCCGGAAAACGGTGCGCCCGCTCCCGGCACGGAAGAGGAAAACGCCCCGGCGCCGGCGAAGGGAGCTTCCGCCCCGCCCCCGGCGAACACGGACATTTTCGACGGGTTTGACGCCCCCGCCGCGGAGGAAGCGGCGCACCCCTTCGGCGCCACCGCGTTTGTGGAGTCCTTCCGGGAGCAGGCGGAAAAGACGCCCGTCCGGAAGAAGCGCGCCCGCCGGGATCTGCGCCGGAAGGCAAAGCTTCCCCCGCAGGATCTGCCCGGATCCGGGCGGCTGCGGGCATACATCCGGGGAGAAGAGGACAGCCGTCCCAAGCGGAAAGCGGAAAACGGCGTGGACGCGGATCTGATGGATCTGTACGCGCCGGAGGGGGGCAAAAAGAAAAAACGCGCCCTCACCCCCGCGGATTGGGTGCGCTACGCCATTCTCTTTCTGTGCATCTTCGGCTTTCTCATCGCCGGATACTTTGTGGTGAGCAAGCTGGCGGATTACTACCGGGGCAGCGCTCTGTACCGGGATCTGGCGGATCTGGTCACCACCCGGGATCGCTTTGCCGACGAATATCTGGCGCGCTCCGCCCCCATGGGGCTGGCGCTGACCATCGAGGACGTGTTCAACGGCAAGACGGACGCCAACGGGGTCATCGGCGCCGCCGCCAACCGGGAGGAGCAGGAATTGATCGCCAAGATCCTGCGCTTAAAGCAGATCAACCCCGACACCGCCGGCTGGATCACCATCGACAATACCGTGGTCAACTACCCGGTGATGTGGACGAAGACCCGGAACTATTATCTCCACCGGGATTTTTACGGCAAGAATCTGGGCGCCGGCGCCATTTTTATGGATGAGCGGAACAGCCCCGACATTTCCAAGAACCGCAACACCGTGATCTACGGGCACAATATGGCGGACGGCTCCATGTTCGCCTCCCTTCACGATTTTTCCAATCCCTCCACCTTCTACAACGCCTCCATCCGGCTGGTCACCACCGACGGGATCTACGTGTATAAGGCGTTTTCCGTCCACCAATCCGACGCCTACGACAACTATTTCGAGACCCAGTTCACCTCCGACCGCTCGTTTGAGGAATTCGTGGGCAATATGGCGGCGATCAGTATGTTCGATTCCGATCAGACGGTGGGGCGCTCCTCCCGCATTCTCACCCTGTCCACCTGCGAGAGCAGCACCCTGCAGAACAACGAGCGCTACGTGGTGCAGGCGGTCCTGGTGGACGTCATTCGCTGACCCCGGAAAAAAAGGGAGCAAGCAACGGCGCGCGGCTGAGGATCTATGCGCTGCTTGAAGCAAAAGATCTCACCAAAGCATCGTTTTGGTGAGATCTTTTTTTCAAGACTTGCAGGCGCCCTTTGCGGACGGAAAGCTTTACGGGGGCGCCGAAAAGCGCTCGCTCCCTTTTTGCCGGTCAGAGCGCCACGTCCACGGCGGCGCGGCTCTGACGCCTTGCCGCCATAAAGGCGCCCACCGCCTTGTGGTCGGGGTGCGTGAGGTAGGCGTTCAGCGCCTCCTGGTCGGCGAAATCGGAAAGGAGAACGAGGTCGGCGTTGCCCCCGTCCGTATCCGGCGCGTTGAGGTGGGTCTCGCTGTGAAGGATCATGGGGATCTTGCCGGGGAGGGCGTCCAGCATTTCCTTGACGGCGCGGGCGTTTTCCCCGCGGGTCATCCCCTCCGCGTCCCGGAAGGTGAACAGCACGATGTGACGGATCATAGAAAAAAACCTCCTTGGTCAATTTTCACCAGTATACGGCGAAAAAAACGTCCCCGCAAGACGAAACAAACAAAAAAATCCCGAAAAACAAGAAATTTTAAATTTTTATTAAAATGCTTGACATAGTTTCGGCGAGATGGTATAATGTGGCATGGTGTGTTATAAGGAAGAGCATTTCTCGTGGAAAAACGCGTCCCCGGCGGAGCAGGCGGAGCTTGTCCGCGCCGCGGCGGACGGCAAGGACGGCGCCTTCGCCGTGTTGGCGGAAGCGTTCGATCCCGTCCTTTCGTATCTGATCCGTTCCACCGGCGCTCCCCGGAGCGAAGCGGAGGATCTGCGGCAGGAGGGATTGATGGGTCTTTACAAGGCGTGCCATCTCTTCGATCCCGGGAAAGCGTCCTTCGCCACCTTCGCGCAGATCTGTATGCGTTCCGCCATGGTGGACGCCCTGCGCCGCTCTGCCCTCCGGGGAGAGATAGCGCCCCAAGCGACCGCTTTTCCGGAAGCCGACCCCCAGAAGGTTTTGGTGGATAAGGAGCGATTGGCGGAGGTGCTTGCCGAAATGGATCGCGTCCTTTCTCCCCTGGAGCGGCGGATCCTGAAGGAAAAGCTCCGCGGGGAAGACAGCGGCGCCATCGCCGCCGCCCTGGGTCTGTCCCGCCGGACGGTGGACAACGCACTCTTCCGCGGCCGCGCGAAGCTGAAACAAGCTTATATGCCCGAGTAGCTTAACAAAAGAGCAGTTTGATCCAAAGTCAAAAAGGTGACGGTGTAACTCCGTACCGGGCAACAAATACAAAAACAAAAAAAGAGGTATGGCAATGTTCGAAGACAAAACGTTAGTATGCAAGGATTGCGGCAACGAATTCGTGTTCACCGCCGGCGAGCAGGAATTCTACGCGGAAAAGGGCTTCCAGAATGAGCCCCAGAGATGCAAACCCTGCAGAGATGCCCGCAAGAACGCCTCCCGTCAGGCGCGCGAGTATTTCACCACCACCTGCGCTCGCTGCGGCAAGGAAGCGAAGGTTCCCTTCCAGCCCACCAGCGACCGCCCCGTCTACTGCAGCGATTGCTTTGCGGAGATGAAGGAGAACGGCGAGAACTGAGCTTTGCCTCGTTTTCAGTGTTCAAAAAACCCTTCCGGGGGTAAAAGCCGTCCTTAAAGGGCCGGTTACAAAAAACCGGCTGAAGTCTGACTTCAGCCGGTTTTTTTGCTGCGCTCGGGTGTAAGTTTTACGCGCCTTTGCTTTCCAGCCCGTAGATCCCCCGGCGCCGGGCGGCGGCGCGGTTTTCCCGGGTGACGGCGTAATCCCGGCGGGGCAGACGGACGGCGCAGGTATAGCGCCCCGGCGGCGTGCGGCGGACTTTCGGCTCCACCTGCTTCATGGCTTCCGTCATGGCGCGTGCGGCGGAGCGGGCGTGGCGGTAGGTGGTTCGCAGGGAGAAAAAGTGGTTCTGCGCAATGCTTTCCTGGGTCATCCCGTACAGATACCGGCACAGGGCGTATTGCTGCAGCACCGGGGAGCGGATCAGGGCAACGGCGCGGGCGAGCCGCTCCGCGTAGCGCAGGCAAAGCCTCTCCCGCCGCCGCAGACGGTTTTCCAGAAGGGTGTGGGAGAGGACGTGGGGCGCCAGATCCCGGCTGCTGCCGTCTCCGAAGCGGCGGATGAAGGAGCTGTAAGGCGCCTGATCCATCAGAAACAGAACGCGCTCGTCCTGCTCCACCGCCCGCTGCAGCAGCCGGTACCGGGTGACGTATTCATCCAGGGTCATGCCGGCCAAAGTCCTTCCCGACCGCGGCGCACGCTGATCTCGCCCTCCATGACCTCCGCGATCCAGCTCAGTTCTTCCGCCGTGTCTCCCAGAGTCCCCCGACTCAACTCCGCCGCCTCCCGCACCAGCTCCGTGGCGCGGCTCAGATCTTCCAGTGTATCGTAAACGTCTTCCATTTTTTATCCTCACAATTTTGAAATTTCGTTTTATTCCCCGTCAGTGCCTGGATTATATCACGAAATCTCGTAATTGTCAAGGGAAAATTACGAAAAAGCGTTCGTATTTTTTTAAACAAGCGAACGGACGTTCGTTAAGAGTTGCCCCGAAAGATCCGCCGCAGCCAGCCCCGCAGCAGATGAGGCGCTTTGAAAACAATGATCTTCATAAATGCTTCCCCCCTTTATTTTTTGAAAAGAAAGATGCCCGCGGTGAGGATCAGAACGGCTTCCAGCCCCACCAAAAACCCCTTGGGCAAAAACAGGGCTGCCAGGATCCCTGCGCCGAACGAGAGCGCGGCAACGGCAAAGATCTGCCCTTTTTCGCACACGCCTGCCACCTCCTTTTTTTCAATATATGCCGACGGCGGGAAAAAAAGAAGACGGGGCGCCTTTTCTTGACATTCCCGCCCGTTCCCCATATACTGGATTGGGTAGAAGAAATCCGGCGGGAGCCGGTAAAACGGGAGCAGATATGATCGTATGTAAATTCGGCGGATCCTCCCTGGCGGACGCCGGGCAGTTCCGCAAGGTCTATCAAATCGTCAAATCCGACCCCGGTCGGCGGTTCGTGGTGCCCTCCGCTCCGGGAAAGCGGAACGAGGCGGACGAAAAGGTCACCGATCTGTTCTACGCCTGCTTTGAAGCCTGTGAGGAAGGCAGGAGCGTGGATCATCTGCTGGATCGCATTTTCCGCCGCTACGACGACATCATCGCCGACCTGGGGCTGAACCTGCGGCTGGACAGCGAGTTCGAGGGGATCCGCCGCCTGTTCGGGATGCGCCTGGGACGGGATTATTTCGTGAGCCGCGGGGAGTATCTCAACGGCATCATCCTCGCCAATTATCTGGGGTATGAATTCATCGACGCCGCCGACGTGATCTTTTTCCGGCAGGACGGCGCCTTCGATCCGGACAAGACGGACGTGTATCTGACGGAAAAACTGTCGAGAGCCCGGAACGCGGTGATCCCCGGCTTCTACGGCTCTGCCCCCGGGGGCACCGTCAAGACCTTTCCCCGGGGCGGCAGCGACATTACCGGCGCCCTGGTCGCCCGGGCGGCGAGGGCTGACGTGTATGAGAACTGGACGGACGTGGACGGCTATTTTTCGGCGGATCCCCGGCGCTTTCCCGCCGCCCGCTCCATTCCCGTCATGACCTTCCACCACCTGCGGGAGCTGCGCTACGCCGGCGCCGCCGTGCTTCACGAGGACGCCATCCGTCCCGTGCGGGAGAAGGGGATCCCCATTCACATTAAGAATACCAACCGACCCGACCGTTCCGGCACCCGGGTGGTGCCGCATCTTACGGAAAAGCTGTCCGGCGCCCTGGGCGTGGGCGGCAGGAAGGGATACGCCGCCGTGACGGTGGAGAAGGACGAGCTGCGCCGCTCCCCGTCGTTTTTCCGCACCTTTTCCTCTCTGCTGGAGCGCAGCGGCGTGCAGGCGGAGCTTTTGCCCTGCGGTGTGGACAGCGTCACCGCCGTGTTTCCCCGCCACGCTCTGACCGCTTCCCCCGCCGCCCTGGGAGAAACGTGGCGGGAAGCCCTGGAGGCGGAGTCGGCGCGGGCGGAGGAGTCCGTCGCCCTGGTCTCGGTGGTGGCGGGGGATCTCACCGGCGCGCCCGTTCTCCGCGCCCGCGCCCTGCAAGCCCTGGCGGACGCCGGCGTTTCCGTGATCTTCGCGGAGCAGAGCGCCGACGGCGTCCACCTGATCTTAGGGGTGCGGGAGGAGGCTTGCGCCGACGCGGTCGCCGCCCTCCACAAAGCGCTTTTCGAGGACTGAATTTTCGGGGGCACGCCATAGGAGCCGGACTTGTTCCGGCTCTGTTTTTATGTTCTTCCCCGCTGTTTTCCCTTGACAATCAGGGCGCTTTCGGCTATCCTTGACATAGGTATGGATGAAAGGAAAGAAGGGAGGCGCCGCCATGGGAATCGTGGTGATCCCCGCGTATAAGCCGGACGAAAAACTGCCCCGGCTGATCCGGGATCTGAAAGACGCGGGCGTTTCGTCTATCCTGGTGGTCAACGACGGCTCCGGAGCCGCCTTTGACGGCGTGTTCCGGGAAGTGGAGGCGCTGGGCTGTGAGCTGTTGATCCACGAGGTCAACCGGGGAAAGGGCGCGGCGCTGAAGACCGCGTTCCGCCATCTTTCGGAACGGGGCTGCCGGGAGGTGGTCTGCACCGCGGACGCCGACGGTCAGCACCTGCCCGTGGACATCGTCGCCTGTTTGAAGGAAGCCGAGGCGCACCCCGGCGCCCTCATCATCGGCGGCAGAGGCTTTACGGGAAACGTGCCTTTGCGCAGCCGCCTGGGAAACGCCTTTTCCCGGCATACCTTTCACCTGTTCACCGGCGTGAAGGTCTATGATACCCAGACGGGGCTGCGGGCGTTTTCGCCGGATCTTCTGCCCCTGGTGGAAGGGGTGAAGGGCGACCGGTATGAATACGAGATGCAGATGCTCTGCGACGCGGCGAAGCAAAAGATCCCCGTGCGGGAGATCCGCATCCAGACGGTGTATCTGGAGGACAACGCCTCCAGCCACTTCAACGCCTTTCACGACGCCATGCGGGTGTACGGCATCCTGCTGAAAAACGGCAGCGGCATCGCCTATCAGATCTTCACCTTCCTCCTGTCCTCCGGGCTTGCTTTTCTGACGGACTTTCTGATCTATCATCTGCTTTTGACCCTGGTCTTCCGGGAGAAGGAGATTTCCCTCTTCGGCGTGACCGTTCTGGCCGCCACCCTCTCTCTTTTGATTGCCCGGATCGTAAGCTCTGTGGTGAATTTTACAGTGAACCGCCAGGCGGTGTTCAAGTCCGACGGCAAGGTCTGGAATTTCGTCGGCTACGTTTTGCTGGCCATCGCCGTCTTTTTCGGGCAGAAGACCCTGAACAATTTCTTTTATTACGATCTCAACTGGCACGCTTCTCTCGCCTACCTCGTCGCCCAGCTGATCTGTTATCCCGTGAGCTTTCTGGTGCAGAAGCTGGTGATCTTCCGGAATAAAAAATGAAAGAAAAATTGCGTCCCTTCCTGCTGGTGCTGGCGGATCTGGCTCTTTTGGGCGCTTCTTTGGTGGTGTTCGCCCTGTTCCATCACGTCCTGCCCGGCACCGCCGTGGAGCGGCAGGAGACCACGCCCGGCGAAACGGCTGTCTTTTCCTTCCCCGGTCGCTTTACGGACGGCGGGGTGGAGGAGAGATGGGACGGGGACATCTACCACTACCGGGACGCCGGGCTGGATCTTACGGTGACCTTTTATGAGAAAGACGGCGCCAGCTACACCCTGGCGGACTTTTATCTGAAGGATCTGTCCCGGTTTCGCACCGCCTTTGCCGGCGGGGAATTCGTCACCGGCGTTTCGGATTCCGTTCTGCATATGGCGTCGGAAAACGGCGCTTTGCTCGCCGCCTCCGGCGACTATTGCGGGGTGCGCAAATCCGGTGTGGTCATCCGGGACGGCAGGGTCTACCGACGGGACAAGACCCACGAGGTGTGCGTATTGTACCGGGACGGCGTGATGGAGACCTACCGCTTTGCCGATTTTCACGTGGACGACGCCGTCGCCCGGGGCGCCTGGCAGGCGTGGGATTTCGGGCCCTGTCTGCTCCTGCCGGACGGAAGCGCCCGCACGGACTTTCACCCGGGCATCGCCGGCCCCAACCCCCGGATGCTCCTGGGGTATTTTGAGCCGGGGCACTACTGCCTGGCGGCGGTGAACGGACGGCAGAGCGCCTCCCCGGGGCTGACGCTGCCGGAATGTGCCGCCCTGATGGAGGGTCTGGGCTGCCGCGCCGCCTACAATCTGGACGGCGGGCATTCCGCGGTGATGACCCTTTCCGGGCAGATCGTCAACAAGCCCTCCAAGGCGGGGGGCAGGGACATCAGCGACATTTTGTATTTAGCGAAGGAAGCGGGGGCGTGAGTGTGAACAAACGGCGCGTCAAGCTTTGGCTCTCTGTGCTGGCGCATCTGGTGGCGGTGCTGTCCGTCATGATGCTGACCCTTTTCATCCTGGATCGGGTCAACGAAGCCATGGCGTTTTTGAATAACGAGATCACCAAATGGATCCTGGCGGTCTATGCCCTGCTGGCGGCGATCCTCGCCGCGGGGGTGATCGTCCTGTATGAGAAGGGACTAAAAGAAGACCGGAGCGGATCGGAAGACAAAGGAGAACGACATGATCAAGAATAAAGAAAGAATGCGCTGGATCGTCACCCTGACCTTGTGCGCGACGGCGGTGCTGCTTTTCCTGCGGATGGTGATCATCTGGCGGGACGTGGATCCCTCCACCGGCCTGTTTCGCGCCGGCGCCGGCAAGCTTTGCGCCCTTTACAACGTCGCGGGGGTGGTGCTTTTGGCGGCGCTTTTGGTGGGCGCGCTGGTGGTGCAGTCCCGGCGGAAGAAGAAAAAGCCCGCCCCCACGGTGGACGACCTGGTGCGGGAGATCATCGATCGAAACGATCCCCTCTTTACGGACGACGAGCGCCCCATGGGAGAAGAGGAGATCGCCAAGGACAGTCCGGATACCTACGCCGACGTGTGCAACGCCTCCACCTGGGAGGGAACGCTTTCCGCGTTTTCCTACACCCTGCCCGGCTTTTGCTTCCTGCTCTTTGCCTACGCGTTCATCCGGCAGGGGAACCGGGACGTTCTCACCATCCTGTATAGCGCGCTCAGCGTTCTCTGCGGCGCCTATTTCCTCCTGATGGGGATCCGCAACCGGGCTGCCAAGAACGTGCCCCTCGCCTTTTTCGGGCTGATCCCCGCCGCCTGGGCGACCCTGCGGATGATCATCGAATACCGGGACGTGGATCAGTACGCCAACCGGGATCTTTACACCGCCAATCTGATCTTCCTCATCGCCGTGGTGTGCTTCTTCGTGTATCAGGCGCAGGTCACGCTGGGCTTGAAGACGTATTCCATGCCCCTTTCCTGGTTCGCCGCCTCGCTTCTGGTGGTGGCGCTGGGTCTGTCCGCCCGCCTGCCCCAGCTGGTGGGGCTGGTCGCCGGCAGATTGGGAGCGCTGGATCGGGTGCAGGCGGTGGGGCTCCTTCTGGATCTTTCCATCACCTTCTTCGCGGGCTTGAAGATCCGGGGAATGCTTCAGTAGTTTTTTGCCGCTTTGCCCTTTACAAACGGGAAAAAAGCGATATAATGGCGTAAGAAAATCAATCGGGAGGAAAAATCATGGAAAAAATCATCGTGGAAACCAGCGCGCGTCACGTGCATCTCAGCCGGGAGCATATCGACTATCTCTACGGCAAGGATTATCAGTTGACCCATAAGAAGGATCTGTCCCAGCCCGGGCAGTTCGCCTGCGAGGAGAAGGTCATCGTCACCGGTCCCAAGGGCTCCCTGAAAATGAGCATCCTCGGCCCTGCCCGGAAGCAGAGCCAGGTGGAAGTTTCCGCCACCGACGCCCGCACCCTGGGCGTGAAGCCCCCCATCCGGGAGAGCGGCGACCTGGCGGGCAGCGCCCCCTGCACCATCACCGTGGGCGACAAGTCCGTGGAGCTGACGGAGGGCGTCATCATCGCCAAGCGCCACATCCACATGACCCCCGCGGACGCCGCGCACTACGGCGTGGCGGATAAGGACGTGGTCTCCGTGAAGCTGGACACCGCCGACCGCGCGCTGACCTTCGGGGACGTGGTGGTGCGCGTCAGCGACAAATTCGCCCTGGCGATGCACATCGACACCGATGAAGCCAACGCCTGCTGCGCCGGCCCCGACACCATGGGCACCATCATCAAGTAAAAACCGTCTTTCCCGGACGTTTGACTCGCAATCGTCCTGCTTGCACCGAGCAGCGAAAAAAACCGACTGAAGTCAGGAATGATCCTTGCTTCAGCCGGTTTTTTATTAAAAAAAAGAAAAACGGTCTTGATTTATTCCAAGCGGCGTGATATAATAAACTACTCAATTTGGGGTGTTTTGCCCTCCTCCGGCGGCACCGTTCGATGAGAATACGCGCATCGAGGAGACGTATGGGAATTCAAGCAGAAGAGATCGCGGCGGTATTGAAGCAGTTCGGCGTGGATTACGACGCTTTCCAGATCGAAACGTTTCACAGCGGGCACATCAACTCCACCCATCGGGTAGACATCCGGTATAAGGGCGTCTCGGACGCTTTTGTCGCGCAGCGGATCAACACCTACGTGTTCCCCGATCCCGTGGGGATCATGGAAAACATCGACATCGTCACCGGGCACATCCGGGACAAGCTGGTGGAGGCGGGGATCAACCCCGAGAGAAGGGTGCTGAACTTTTTGAAGCGCCCCGACGGCACCAACTATTATTTCGAGAGTCAAGAGTCGTTTTGGCGGGTGTATCGCTTCGTGCCCAACACCGTCACCTACGACAAGGCGGAGGATCCGTCCATCCTCACCAGCGCCGGGGTCGCCTTCGGCACCTTCCAGCGCCAGCTGGCGGATCTGGATATGTCCCTTTTGAAAGAGACGATGCCCGGCTTTCACGATACCCCCCGCCGGTGGGAGAATTTGATGAAGGCAGCCCGCCGGGACAGCGAGGGAAGGCTGGCGGAGGTGGAAAAAGAGATCGCGTCCATTGAGAAACACCGGGATCTGTGGGCAAGGCTCATTTCGCTTCATAACGACGGCACGCTCCCGTACCGCGTGACCCATAACGATACCAAGTACAACAACGTGCTGGTGGACGCCACCACCGGCGAAGCGGTTTGCGTCATTGATCTGGACACGGTTTCCCCGGGTCTGGCGGCGTGGGACTACGGCGACGCCATTCGCTTTTCCGGAAACCGCAGCGCCGAGGACGAGCCGGATCTTTCCCGGGTCAAGCTGGATCTGGAGCTGTACGAGGCGTTCGCCTCCGGCTTCATTCCCGCCTGCCGGGACGGCTTGACGGAAGCGGAACTGGATACGCTGTATCTGGGCGGCGTGACCATGGCGTTTGAATTGAGTATGCGTTTTTTGGAAGACTATTTGCGAGGGGATAAATATTTCCGCATCCACCGTCCCCGGCACAACCTGTACCGGGCGCGGAGCCAGCTGGCGCTGGCGCTGAATATGGTGGAGCGGCTGGACGATTGCCACGCCATCGACAAGAAGTATTATTGAGGGCGCCGGCGAGAAAAAAAGAATGTCCGCGCCGGAGCGTCCGGCGAAAGAATGATAAAAAGGGAAGTTTACTGCTGTGGAAATCAACTTGAAAACATTGTTCGGCTGGATCACGAAGAGCATCGTCTTCATTGTTGTGGTCACGCTGGTGACGGGCGTGGGGACCTTTTTGTATACCAAGTTCTTCGTCCGTCCCACCTATCAGTCCTCGGTGAAGTTCAGCGCCAACCCCGGCGATTCCGGCAACAACGGGCTGACCTATTATAAATCCGTGGCGCCGGAGTATATCGAGTATCTGAACGTCCACGAATTTTATCAGCTCGTGGCGGATCAGCTGCTGGTGGACAAGCACGAGTCCTATGAACCCTCTCAGGTGCAGAGCATGGTCACCTTTTCCGGCGTGGTGGAGGAGACCAGCGCGTTCTACGCCTACGTAAAGGCGGGCAGCGCTCAGCAGGCGATGGACGTGGCGGAAGCCGTGGCGAAGTGCGCGCCGGAGCGGATCAAATCCCTCCGTTCCACCGACACGCTTCTGGTTTCCAGCTATCCCCAGCCGGCCACCAGCCCCTCCTCCCCCAATCTGATCAACAATACGATCTTCGGCCTGATCGCCGGCATCGTCATTTCCGTCCTTTTGGTGGTCTTCAAGGAGCTGCTGGACAACAACATCAAGACCAGCGAAGAGATCACGGAACTGTTCGGGCTGCCCGTTCTGGGCGCTGTCCCCGATTTTTCAAACCAGGAAAAGGAGGGGAAGTAAATGGCGGGCTATTACGCGAGAGGGCGCTATTCCAGCGCCGACGGCAGGCTGTTTGAAGTCAAGGAAGCTTACCGTACCATCCGTACCAATCTGATGTTTTCCATGGCGCACCCCGGGTGCAAGATCGTGGTGTTTTCCAGCGCCGTTCAGGGCGAAGGCAAAACCACCACCGCCGCCAACGTGGCGTTCTCCATCGCCCGGAACAACCACCGCGTCCTTTTGATCGACATGGACTTGCGGCGTCCCCGCGTCCATCGCCTGCTCAAGCTGTCCAGCGTGCCCGGGCTGACCAATTTCCTGGGCGGCTTCAACGGCATTGAGGAGATCCTTCACCGGGGCGTGTTCCCCAACCTGGACGTCATTTGCGCCGGCACCATCCCCCCCAACCCGTCGGAGCTGGTGGCAAGCGCCCACATGGCGACCTTCCTGGACGAGCTGAAAAAGGGCTATGATTTTATCATCATCGACTCGCCGCCCATGGGCGTTGTTTCCGACGCCCTGCCCCTTCTGCCCCTGGTGGACGGGATGGTTTTGGTGGTTCGCAGCCGTTACACCAACCGCAAGGACGTGAAGCGGGTGGTGGATCAGGTGCAGTTCATCCAGGGCAAGATCCTGGGCGTGGTGCTGAACGGCGTGCGGGATGAAAAACGGAGTTATTCCTACCGCCGCGGGTATCGCCGCTACGGGTACGGCTACGGCTACGGGTACGGGTACGGCTCGTACCGCACCGCCGCCGCCCAGCAGCAGGAGGCGCAGGCGCTTGCCGGTATTACCCTGAAAGAGAAAAAGACCGGAAAATCCACCGGATCCGGGAAAAAATGAAAACGGATATCCATTCCCACCTTCTGCCCGGGATCGATGACGGCGCGGAGCATTTTGACGACGCGGACAGGATCTTGGGAAAGGTGCGGAAAGACGGCTTGACCCACCTGGCGTTCACCCCGCATTTCTACCCCGCCGGAGACAGCGTCGGACGGTTTCTCGCCCGGCGGCGCGGGGCGGCGGAGCGGCTCTCTCAGTCGGCGCATTTTCAGGCGCTGCGCGTGACTTACGGCGCGGAGGTGTATTTGACGGAGGCGCTGTTCAATCACGAAGGGATCGAGCGGCTCGCCTACGAAGGCACCAACTTCCTGCTCACGGAGCTGGAGTACAACGTGCCCTACGGCGCCGGGGTGGAGCGAAAGCTGGAGCGGCTGATCAACGATTTGTCCCTGGTGCCCGTCCTGGCGCACATCGAACGCTTTCCGGATCTTTTGAATCACCCGGAGCGGGTGGCGTATCTGAGGGATATGGGCTGTCTGTGTCAGATGAACCTGCAATCCTTCGCCTCGTTTCTGAAGCGGCGGAAAATGCTGCGTCTGGTGTGTGACGGTATGGTGGATTTTCTCGGTGAAGATCTGCACCGCGCCCCCCTTCCGCCCGACGTGAAGGAAAAGGCGCTTGAGGAGTTGGAAAAGGCGGCGCCCGGCTTTGTGGAGCAGTGCGACGCTTACGCCATGGAAACCGTGTTTAAATGAATGGCTCTTTGCCGTCGGGAAAAGACGGCGGTGAAGTTCCAGATAAATTTTACGTAAAATTTCAATAGGAGGTACCCAACATGAAGAGAGCTTTGACGCTCGTCCTTTCTCTGGTGCTGGTTCTTTCCCTGCTGCCCCTGGCAGTCAGCGCGAGAACGCTCACCAATCGGGAGAAAGAGATCTTCACGGAGCTTCGCAGTCCCGCCCCGGCCGGCGATGGGGACTTTGTACTCCCTGAAGTGACGATCAAAAAGGGCGAGAACTACCTGATGGCGCTCGATGAAGCCCTGACGGACGCGCAGATCGACGCGATCCTGTCCTACGTTCGCGATGCCGAAGCGACGGTGACTGCCGCCGGTACCGGTAACGTTAAGAACTGGACGCAGGCGACCCGCGATCACGTTCTGATGGACATTGACCTGGCGGCGCAGCAGCTTGGCTTGCGCGCGGCCGGCCGTCCCGCCGGTAACGGCGAGCACGGTTGGGGCGAGATCTACGTTTACGATCCCGCTACCGGTGCGATCGTTGTGGCGGAAGACGAGCTGATCGTCAGAAAGACCGGCTCCGACGCCGCGTCCTTCGCGATCGCCGGCGCTTGCGGCCTGGTGGTTCTCTGCGCATGCGCTTTCGTTGCCAAGAAAGTCGAACTTTTCTAAGGCTTTCATGAAACGCAGCTTGCATGCGGTCAAATCAGTGGCGAAGATTCTTTCGCCACTGATTTTGTCGTTCATCACCGTTTTTTGCGGCTTTCTGTTTTTGAAAAACACCGTCAGCGGCACCCTGGGCGCCGCCGGCCTGTTTCTGGCGGACGAGCCGTTTACCCCCGTCTTCAACGGGCGGGATATTTTCGAGGGCTATTCCGGCCCTGCGGATCAGGCGCAGACCATCGATCTGAACGACATCGTCTTTCCCCGGATCGGGGATAAATACGCCCGTCTCTCCATCCCGTCCTGCGGCATCGAGGACGACGTGTATTTTGACGATTCCGACGAGGCGCTGCGCCGCGGGCTGGGGCAGTATACCGGTTCCCGGATCCCCGGCTACGGCGAGCCCATTCTCATCGGCGGGCACAACAACCACGCTTTCCACACCCTGGGCAACGCCGCCGTCGGGGACGTGATCACCATCACCACCAACTACGGCGTCTTTGAATACCGGATCGTGGAAACGAAGATCCGCCGGGCGGACGACCGCGCCGCCATGGAAGCGGAATTGACGCAGGATAAGGAACAGCTGATCCTGTATACCTGCTACCCGTTCACCACCCTGAGCCTGACGCCCGACCGCTATTTCGTGTACGCGGACAAGGTGTCCGGGCCCGTTTTGCTCTATTGAGGAGGGACGTATGAAACGAGCGATGAAGATCCTGGTCACCGTCCTCCTCCTTTTGGTGGCGGTGCCCGCGCTGGCGGGCTTTGCCGCCTCCCTGTCCCTGAACGGGCTGGGGCGCTTTGACACCTTGCGCGCCGAAGCGATGAAGAGCGGCTGGGCGGACGGTGTTCGCAGCGAGATCCGGGGGGAATTTGAAAGCATGAACCGGGTGTCGGACATCCCCTCCTCCGTCACGGACCTCTTTCTGACGGAAGCGTTCACCGACGAGGTGTGCGCCTATCTTTGGAAGGACGGCGGGGAAGCGTTTCCCCGGGACGCGTTGACGGCGGATCTGACGGAGCGGATCACCTCTTACGCCGCCGGTGCGCGGGAGCGGGGTGAGATCGCCCTCACCGATGAGGAGTGGCAGGCGGCGGAAAAGGGCTTTGCCGAAACGGCTGCGTATTACGTGGACGCCGCCCGGGAGGAAATGACCGTGCGGGGGGTGGGATCCTTTCTGCGCTCTCTGACGGATCGGTGGGAAAAACTGTTTCCCTTCCTGGTGACCGGCTGCGCCCTTCTGGCGGCGGGCGCGCTGGCGCTTTTGGGGCTGATCTATAAAAAGCAGATCCTGCCCTGCCTGTACGCCGCCTTTGCCGGGGCGGGGCTGACCCTCTTCGTCCCCGGGCTGTGGCTGAAGCTGCAGGATTACGCCGCCCGCCTGCAGATCTATCCCTCTTACCTGAAAGCGTTTCTGGTGCGGGTCTACGGCATCGGCTGCGGCAGGCTGTGGATCCCCGGCGCTGTTCTGCTTATTTTTGGACTGTCCCTGGGCGTCTGGGCGCTTTTTCGCGCCCGGAACACGCAAGGTCAAACGGAAAAACAACAAGGAGAAAGCCAATGATCCGTTCTTATCAGAATAAAACCCCCGTGATCGCCCCCGACGTGTTTTTGGCGGAGAGTGCCGCCGTCATCGGCGACGTGACCCTGGCAAGCGGCGTCAACGTCTGGTACGGCGCGGTGATCCGGGGCGATGAAGACCGCATCGAAGTAGGGGAGCGGAGCAACGTGCAGGACAACGCCACCCTCCACGTGGGGAAGGGCTTCCCCATCCGGATCGGCACGGGCGTGACCGTGGGACATAACGCGGTGGTACACGGCTGCACCGTGGGGGACGATACCCTCATCGGAATGGGCGCCGTGGTGCTGAACGGCGCGGTGATCGGCAAGGGCTGCATCATCGGCGCGGGCGCCCTGATCAAGGAGAACAGCGTGATCCCCGACCGCTCTCTGTGCGTGGGCGTCCCGGCGAAGATCATCCGCACCCTGGACGAGAGCGCCGTGGAAGGCACCCGGAAAAACGCCGCCGTTTACTGCGAATTGGCAAGCGAGTACCGGACGTGATCTGTCCGGTGTGCGGCGCGCCGCTCGTCCCGGAGGGCGGCGCGTGCCGCTGCGAAAAGGGACACAGCTTCGACCGCGCCCGCGCCGGGTATTATAACCTGCTGCTGGACAGCGCCTCCCACGGACACGGGGACGATAAGACCATGCTGAAAGCCCGCCGCGCCTTTCTGGACGGCGGTTGGTACGCGCCGCTGGCGGAAGCGGCGGGGGAGATCGCTTCCCGCGTTTTGCCCGACGGCGGCGCCTTGGCGGACGCCGGCTGCGGGGAGGGCTATTACACCGAGAAGATCCTCGCCGCCCTGAAAAAAGCGGGGAGATCCTTTACCGCCTGCGCCTTTGACGTGTCTAAGGACGCGGCGAAAATGACCGCCGCCCGGGTGAAGGAGGCAGCCGTTTTCGTGGCGAGCGCCTACCGGATCCCCCTGGCGACCGGGTCGCAGGATCTGGTGCTGTCCCTGTTTTCCCCCTTCGCCCGGGCGGAATTTGCCCGGATCCTGAAGAAGGACGGCTTCCTCCTGCGGGCGGTGCCGGCGGAGGATCATTTGTGGGAATTGAAGCAGGCGCTGTATGACGAGCCCCGGAAAAACCGTCCCGACCCCGTGGAAACGGACGGGCTGTTCGTTCCGGTGAAGACCGTTTTGGTGCAAAAAAAGCTCCTGCTCCCCGGGGAGGCGGCGCGGGCTCTGTTTGAAATGACGCCCTACGCCCGGAAGACCGCGCCCGCGGATCGGGACAAACTTGCGGGGATCGAAGAGCTGGCCGTGACGTTGTCCGTAAAGCTCCTTTTGACAAAAAAGGCTTGCGAAACGGACGGCGCCCGTGTATAATGATCGGGAAGAGAGAAAGGAGGCGCGTGACGTGAAGCAATCCATGAAGGACTTTTTATTGACGCTGGTGATCTCCGTCGTCATCTTTGCGATCGTCGCTTTCTTTTTGATCCAGGCCGCCGAGGGCTTGATGGGCGACGTGGTGGGCGGCGTGCGCGCCGCCGGCAGCGCCGGCAGGGGCGCGGGCGTGAACGAGGCGATGGCTGCCGTGGAGGGCAGCGAAGAGACGCGGGATCCCAATAAGAAGACCGTGACGGTGCTGTTCGTGGTGATGGATGAAGCCAAGCGGGCGGACGCCATTTTCCTTCTCGGGGTGGATCCGGAGAGCAAAAGCGCCACCATGGTGCAGATCCCGTCCAATGCCGCCGTCACGGAAGCGGGCATCACCTATAAGGTGGGTGATCTGTCCGGCGAGCGGCAGAGCGGTGTTTTGAAGAGCTTTATCCTGGAAGCGGTGGGGATCACCCCGGACTACGTCATGTCCATCACCCGGGACGGGCTTTCCAACTGGGTGGACTTTCTGGGGGGCGTCCGGTACAACGTGCCCCGGGATATGAGCGGATTTGACGCGTCCGCCAACCGGAAGATCGCCCTTTCCGCCGGAGAGCAGGTGCTTTCGGGGGATCAGGTGGCGCAGCTTCTGGCGTTTTCGGATTGGGACGGCGCCCCCGCGGCGCGGGACGAAATGCTCCTGGGCTTCGGCCGTGCCTTCGCCGGCACACTGCTGACCGCCGCCAACCTTTCCCCCGCGCGGGATATGTTCTACAACGTGTCCCGGCATATGTTTACCGATTTTACGGAAAAGGACTTCGCCGCCGTGGGGCCCGCCCTCTTCCGCTTCAATGAATTCGGACCCACCGTGGTGCGGATCCCCGGCTCCGCGGACGCCAACGGCTATTACGGCATTTCCGGCGACCGGGTCAAGCCCATGTTTGAACTTTACAAATAAAAACAGAAGGAGGCGCAGTCCTCCTTCTTTTGGAGTTGAGCTATGCAGGAAAACGTTCAGACCTCGCCGCCCCGCGGGAGCGTGCGGCGCGCCATTCAGAAGTGTGCGCAGGGAAAGAACGGGGCGGTATACGTCCTGGCTTTTTTCCTGCCCTTTTTTATTTTTTCGCTGACGCTGGCGCTGCGGGGGGTGTATCCCTTCGGCGACCGGCAGATCCTGAATTACGACGGCTGGCACCAATACTATCCCTTCCTGATGAAGCTGTGGGATCACGTCCATCAGGGGCAGAGTCTGCTCTATGACCGCTCCATGGGGATGGGCACCAATTTTCTGTCGCTGCTCTCCTATTACGGCGCAAGTCCCTTGAACCTTGTGCTGCTTCTCAGCCCCACCCGGGATTTCCGGGTGGCGTTCACGGTGCTGACGGCGGCGAAGATCGGGCTGGCGGGTCTGTTCACCGCCAAGCTCCTGACCACCCTTTTCCCGCAAAAGAAGGGGTGGATGCCCGCCTTCTTCGGGACGGGCTACGCCCTGTCCGGCTTCGTGATGGGCTACTACTGGAATACCATGTGGCTGGACAACGTCGCCCTGCTGCCCCTCCTGCTGTGGGGGCTTGTGGTTCTGCTCCGCCGGGGCAGATGCGCGCCGTATATCCTGCTTTTGGGGCTGACGCTGTTCACCAATTACTACATCGGCTATATGTGCTGTCTCTTCCTCATCCTGGCGTTTGCGGCGCTGTGCTTCATCGACCGGGTGGGATGGAGCGGCTTTTGGCGGCGCCTGGGTCGCTTTTCCCTGTCTTCCCTCACGGGGGGCGCTCTGGCGGCGGTGATGCTTCTTCCCGCCTATCACGGACTGCTGAACACCGCCGCCGCCCCCGCCGAGGAGATGCCTGGGGGCTTGACCTTCTATTACTCCCTGCGGGATCTTCTGGCGCCCCTGGCGGATTTTCAGATCCCCACGGTCATGGAGGAGGGACTGCCCAACATTTACGCCTTCGCCCTCATCGCCCTGTTCGCCTTTGCTTTTCTGTGGGCAAAGCGGGTGGGCTTCCGGGAGAAGCTCTGCGGCGTTCTCATCGCCTTCTTTTTGCTGGCGAGCCTGAACGTCACCGCCCTCAATTACGTCTGGCACGGCTTCCATTTTCCCAATATGATCCCCTTCCGCTTCGCCTTCCTCTTCTGTCTGGTCATGGTGGTGCTGGGCTACGGGTACTACCGCCGGGGACTCTTTTTCCTGGACGGCGCGGACGCGGTGGGGATGTTCCTGTTCATCCTTCTTCTGATCTACTGCGCCTGGGGATACAGCGATGAAAAAGCGGTGCTTGCCACCCTGGGGCTTTTGGTGACCGTTCTGGTGCTGTCCGCCCTTCACGCCGCCCGCTTCGTGCCCCGAAGGGTGCTTTCCGGCGCCGTTTGCGCCGTTCTGGTCACGGAAGGGGTCGCCTCCGCCTGGCTGGGCACCGGCGCCGTGGGCACCATGCCCTATTCCACCTATTTTTCCCGGGGGGAGGAGATCGCCGCCGCCTTAGAGCAGATCCGGGAAGCGGAAGGGGACTCCCGGGACTTTTACCGGATAGAGGGGAGCAGCTGGTATTCCCTCAACGACTCCTGCCTGTATGATTACAACGGCGTCTCCCAGTTCGCTTCCTCCGCCAACGCCCGCCCCGCCGCCTTCTTTGAGGAAACGGGACTGCCCGGAGAGCCGGCTTCCAACCGCTTTATCTACGCCCACACCACCCCCCTGATCAACACTCTTTTGGGCGTGAAATACATCTATCACCGGGGCAACAACCTGTTGACGGACGAAGCCCTGACCTGCCTTGCCCCGCCCGGTTTTTCCAAGCCCCTGAGCCTGTACGAATACAACGGCTTCGTCGGACTCGGCTTCGGGATGGATCGGGGCGCGGCGGACTTTGCCTTCTCTCCCGACCGGGAGCCCTGGGAGGAGCAAAACGCGCTGTTTCGCGCCGCCACCGGGCTGGAGGGCGACCTTCTGATCCCGCTGGAGGTCACGGCGGAGAAGAGCGATACCCTCACCGTGACCGCCGCCTCCTCCGGCAAATGGCAGTGTACCAAGGCGGGGGACGAGGAGGCGGACGTGCTGCGTACCACCGTGAAAACCGACCGCTACGGCGACGTGTTCGTCTACGCCTTTTCGAAGAGAGCCGCCTCTCTTTCCGTCAACAACAACGCCTATCCCCTGGCGGACGACTTTTCCAACTTCGTCGCCGTGGGCTCCTTCCGCGCCGGCGTCACCTTCTCCCTGCGGGTGGTTTTGAGGGGACTTGCGGACGGGGACTGTGAAAACGTCACCCTGCGCGCCTTCGCCCTGGATCGCTCCCTGTGGGAAGCGGGTCTGGAGCGGCTGAGAGAGGAGAAGATGGAGATCGCCTCCTTTACCGAAACGAAAATGGAAGCCGCCGTCACCATGCAGGAAGACGGGTATCTGTTCACCTCCCTGCCGGCGGAGCGGGAGGGATGGACGCTTCTGGTGGACGGGAAAGCCGCCGAGATCGTGCCCTTCGCCGGCACCTTCGTGGGAACGCCGCTTTCCGCGGGCACCCACACCCTGTCCTTCCGCTACACCCCCGGCGGGTTCGTGCCGGGCTTGATCCTTTCCCTGATCGCCCTGGCGCTGACCGTCGCCCTTGCCGTGGCGGAGAAGAAGGGCTTCCGGTTCCTGCGGGAGGCGGAAAAGAAGCCCGTGGAGCTGCCCCTTGTTTTGGATGAAGAGGATCGGTGGGACGTATGACGCTGCAAAAACTTCTGTCCGCCACCCGGAAGGGCGTGGACGATTTTCACATGATCCCCCCGGGCGCCTGCGTCGCCGTGGGGGTTTCCGGCGGGAAGGACTCTCTGGCGCTGGTCACCGCGCTGGCGGCTCTGGCAAAATTCCATCCCAGCCGCTTCACCGTCAAGGCGATCACCGTGGATCTGGGCTTTCCCGGGGCGGATTTCGACCCCATCGCCCGGTATCTGGAGGGACTTTCGGTGCCCTACCGGGTGGAGAAGACCGCCATCGGGCAGGTGGTGTTTCAGGAGAGAAAGGAAGACAACCCCTGCTCCCTGTGCGCCAAGATGAAGCGGGGCGTTTTGTGCAGCGCCGCCCGGGAAATGGGCTGTACCCACCTGGCGCTGGCGCATCACAAGGACGACCTCATCGACACCTTTTTGCTGAATTTGTTCTACGCCGGCAGGATCGATACCTTCCTTCCCGTCACCCGGATGGATCGCACCGGCGTTACCGTCATCCGCCCCTTTCTGTATCTGGAGGAAAAGGAGCTGGTGTACTTCGCCAACAAAAACCCCATGCCCGTCTGTCCCTCCGGCTGTCCCGCGGATAAGCACACCTGCCGGGAGAAAATGAAAACGCTGCTCAAGACCCTTGCCGCGGACAATCCCGACATCAAGGCAAAGCTCTTCGGCGCCGTGCTGCGGGCAGGCTTGCTCCACCGCCGGGAGAATGACACCATCCGTCTGTGATGTGTGAACAAATTGTTAATATTGGCGGGATCGCCTTGCATTTTGCAGGCGGGAGATTATAATAGGAAATAGAAATTAGCACTCACGCACATTAAGTGCTAAAATTTAAAACACAGGAGGAACACAAGTATGTTGAAACCCCTCAGTGACAGAGTCGTTCTGAAAATGGTCGCTGCGGAAGAGACCACCAAATCCGGTATCATCCTGACCGGCGGCGCCAAGGAGAAGCCCGAGATCGCGGAAGTGATCGCCGTGGGACCCGGCGGCGTTGTGGACGGCAAGGAAGTGACGATGACCGTGAAGGTCGGTCAGAAGGTCATTACGAGCAAGTATTCCGGAACGGAAGTTAAGTACGAGGGCGAGGAATACGTCATCGTCCGTCAGGGCGACATTCTCGCCGTCGTGGAGTAAGGAGGCTGTATCATGGCAAAAGACATTCTGTACGGCATTGAAGCCAGAAATAAACTGATGGCGGGCATTGACGGCCTGGCAAACGCCGTCAAGACCACCCTGGGACCCAAGGGACGCAACGTGGTGCTGGATAAAAAGTACGGCGCCCCCCTCATCACCAACGACGGTGTGACCATCGCCAAGGAGATCGAGCTGGACGATCCCTTTGAGAATATGGGCGCGCAGCTGGTGAAGGAAGTCGCCGTCAAGACCAACGACGCCGCCGGCGACGGTACCACCACCGCCACCCTGCTGGCGCAGGCGTTCGTGCGGGAAGGCATGAAGAACGTCACCGCGGGCGCCAACCCCATGGTTTTGAAGAAGGGCATTCAGAAAGCGGTGGACTGCGCCATCGAGTCTTTGAAAGCCAACGCCAAGAAGGTGAACGGCAAGGACGACATCGTCCGGGTCGGCGCCATCTCCGGCGGGGACGAGCTGGTGGGCACCCTCATCGCGGACGCCATGGAAAAGGTCAGCTCCGACGGGGTCATCACCGTGGAGGAGTCCAAGTCCGCCGAAACCTACTGCGAAGTGGTGGAAGGGATGCAGTTTGACCGGGGTTACATTTCCCCCTACATGGTCACCGATACCGACAAGATGGAAGCCGTCTTTGACGACGCCGTGCTTCTCATCACCGATAAGAAGATCTCCAACATCCAGGAGATCCTGCCCCTTCTGGAGCAGGTCATGCAGTCCGGCAAGAAGCTGGTCATCATCGCGGAGGATCTGGAAGGGGAAGCCCTGTCCACCATATTGGTGAACAAGCTGCGGGGCACCTTCGTGTGCGCCGCCGTGAAGGCGCCCGGCTTCGGCGATCGCCGCAAGGAAATGCTGCAGGATATCGCCATCCTCACCGGCGGTACCGTGATCTCCTCCGACCTGGGTCTGGAATTGAAGGAGACCACCCTCGCCATGCTGGGCAAAGCCAAGCAGGTGAAGATCACCAAGGAAAACACCATCATCGTGGGCGGTCAGGGCGAACAGAGCGCCATCAAGGATCGCATCGCCTCCATCCGCACCGCCATCGAGCAGTCCACGTCCGACTTTGATCGGGAGAAGCTTCAGGAGCGTCTCGCCAAGCTGGCGGGCGGCGTTGCCGTCATCAAGGTCGGCGCCGCGACCGAGATCGAGATGAAGGAAAAGAAGCTTCGCATCGAGGACGCTCTGAACGCCACCCGCGCGGCGGTGGAAGAGGGCATCGTCCCCGGCGGCGGCGTGGCGCTGCTGAACACCATCCCCGCGGTGAAAGCGCTGCTTGACACCACCGAAGGGGAAGAGAAGATCGGTGTGCAGATCGTTCTCCGCGCCCTGGAAGATCCCGCCCGGCAGATCGCCCAGAACGCCGGCTTCGAGCCCAGCGTCATCGTGGATAAGATCCTGTCCTCCGGCAAGACCGCGTACGGCTTCGACGCCTACAAGGAAACCTACGTGGATATGTTCCAGGCGGGCATCATCGACCCCACCAAGGTCACCCGCTCCGCTCTGGCGAACGCGTCCAGCGTCGCTTCCATGGTTCTCACCACCGAGGTTCTGGTGGCGGAGAAGAAGGAAGACGCCCAGGCGGCTGCCGCGGCTGCCGCTATGGCTGCCAACGCCGGCGGCGGTATGTATTAAGCGACCCGGTAAAAGAACAAGACCGGACGATCCGAAAGGGTCGTCCGGTCTTTTTGTATGGCTTTAGTCCTCGTACAGGACTTTGCCGTTTTTGTAATCGAAGCACAAAACGCCCCGGTGGCGGAGAAAATGATCCCGATCCGCCCCCACCCGGATGATCTTGACCACCCCGGTGCCCCGCTCGAAGGAAACGAAGTTGAAGGCGTCCCGGCTTTTGGCGTCCGCTCTGCGATCCGCGTCTCCGTGGCGGTTGCCCTTCCACATATCCACCGCGGGCCCTAAAAGATAGAACTGCCGGGGAAAGGCGGGATCGAAGCAAAGGTAGTCACGGTGTCCGTGCCCGCCCAGATAGCAGATGAATTCGCCCCCCGCCTTCATAAAGGCGTCCACCGCTTCCTGATAGTGCCGCCGCAGTCCGGGGCCGCAGGGCGGCTCCACCGGGCGATCCAGGCAGGAGAAGCGGCAGGGCACCACTTCCTGGGGCGCCCGGGAGGTGTCGTGGGCGCCGATGACCACCCCGCAGCCGTCCGCCCGGGCGCGATCGAGCTTTTCCCGGCAGAAGGAGAGCTGGGCGGGATCGTCCGCATCCTCCAGCATGGTGTTCAGGACGATCAGGTCGATCTTGTGCGCCGGGTACCGCTTGCAGTAGTAGGTGGTGCCGGGGGTATATTCCACCCCGCCCCACAGGGGCGCGTAAGGCTCGAAAAAGGTGGCGGCAAGCGTCTTCTGGGGCACCCGGTCGTCCCAATTGTAGTCCGGGTCGTTCAGGGCGTCGTGGTTGCCCACGCACACCATCACCTTTTCGCACCCGGCTTCCTTCCAGAAGCCGTAGCCCGTGTGAAAGTAGCGCCGCACCATATCCCCGGTGCAGAGCATATCCTCAAACAGCCCCTCCATCTCCCCGGCGTACAGGGCGATGCGCTTCAGCTCCTCCGCCGCCCCGTGGGGGTCGGTGAGGTGGAGCAGGGTGAGAACGGGCAGCTCCTTTTCCCAAGCCGCCGGGCCGTGGTTGGCGGGGCGCCGGGCTTGCAGGAGCAGCTCCCGCACTTCGGGGTTTTGTCGTTCGATCTCCGTCATATTACTCCCTCACAGTATACAAAATGTGCAGATTGCGGATCTCCTCCGTCCGGATGCGGTCGTTCACCGCCCGGGCGAGCCGTTCCATTTCCGCCGTTTCCGGCAGGGCGCCGTCCCGGGCGCGGGCGCTTTGGGAAAGGGTCTCGCAGACCCGCTCGATCCGCTCTGCGACGCCGTCTCCCGCCAGAATGGCTTCCAGCTCTCCGGCGAGAGCTTCTCCCCCCGGCAGCGTCCGCAGGGAGCGGAACGCCCATTTGTAGTAGGGCTGAAAGCGCCCCGCCAAAAGGTGTGCGGCAGAAAGCGCCGCCCGGACGAACAGGGAAGCGGCAAGCGCCGCCGCGCCCGGTTCTCCGTGGGCAAGACAGCGGCTCACGTTGTACTGCCCCGCCTGTCCCATGAGAAAGAAGGCGCCCGCCAGCTTTTTATTCACCGCGTCCGGGGGGCATACCAGCCTTTCCCGCACCCGGGTGAAAAAACCGGAATCGTCCCGGAATATTTCGCCCCCCGCCGCCTCCGCCAAAGCGTAGTCCGGCAGATGGAGCCAATCGAAGAGGGACAGCTCGCCGTCCGGCACACCCAGATGCTCCTCCCAGAACCGCGCCGCCCGGATGGGGCCGTGCCGGTTGCCCCCCACCGGGGAAAGGCGGCTGCGTTTCAAGCCCATGAATTCCCCGGGCAGCTTGGCGTAAGCGCGCTCCAGCAAAAATTCCTCCCGGCGGGAGACCACGTCCTCCCCCGGCAAAAAGATGCAAAAGCCCGGCTCGAAATCGTGATCCCGGGAAAGCGCGTCGTCGAAGCCCAGGCATTCTGACCCGGCGCCCGCCAGCCCGATCGCCACCTTGGGCAGCAGCCGGGGAAAGTCCCGCTCCATCACGGGCAGCCCCGCCTCCCGCCAGTAGGCGCGGGCGATCTCAAGCCCTTTCATAGATCGCCTTTGCCCGCGCTTCCAGCTCCGCCTGGGTGAGAAAATGGCCGTAATACCCGAAGACCGGGGCGCATTTTTCGCACACGAAGGCGTAATAGCCGTTCCGGGGGATGTTTGGCGCGTCCAGCAGCTGTTCGGCGGCGCTCAGGTGCGTTTCGATCTCCGCCTCCGCCGCCTCCGTCCCCTTCCACAGGGACAGGGTGTCCGCCATATTCAGGTGGGTGATGGCCTCTTCCGGCTCGCCCCCCTCTTTTTGCTTCATGACCGCAAGCGCCTTTTCGTACAGCGCCAGGGCTTCCTCGTACCTGCCCAGATCCGTCAGGGTCAGCGCCGTGTTGTTGTATAAGCCGCCCAGCCGGGGGTCGTCCTTTTCCAGATGCTTTTCATATAAAACCCGCGCCTTCTCCAGATAGGGCAGGGCTTTTTCGGCGTGGTGAAAGGTGAAGTACACCGTGCCGGCGTTTACCAGGCAGGTGCCCGCCGTCGCCGTGTCTTCCAGCAGCATCTCCCCCAGATCCGCCACGGCGCTCTCCGCGAAGGAAACGGCTTCCCGCTCCCGTCCCTCCTTCCGGTAAAAGCCCATCAGTTCGTTCTTCACACTGTGTTCTCCCCGGCGGTCGTGACCCGCCCGGGCTTCCTCCAGCCAATAGAGCAGGTGGCGCTCCGCCCCCGCCTTGTCGTTGCGGGAGAGATATTCATCCAGCTTATCAATGACCCGCCCTAAGTCGATGGAAGCGATCTTCGGCTTTCCCGGATCCTCCATACACAAAAGGCAGCGGGGCTCTTCGTAATCGTCTCGGTTCAGCACGGCGACCCTCCTTATGAACACGCATCTCTCCTTTGATTATACAGGAAAAAGCCGGGGAAGAAAAGACCTTTTCGGAAAAAGGTCAAAAAAGAGGCAACGGGCTTTCTTGACAAGCTCTGTAACTTTTGCTACAATAAAAAAAGAACAAGTACTAAAGGGGTGGAGTGTCGTGGCAAAAAGAAATCCCGAAAAAAGGATCTGCAACAACTGCGGTGCGGAGATCCCGGACGGCACGCCCTATTGCCCCGTCTGCGGGGACGCCTTCGTTTCGGGGGCGGAGGAATATGATCGGATCTCCCCTCCCGGCGCCTGGCTTCGCCGGGTCCTGCTGATCGCCGCCGGCGCGGCGCTGTTGATCGGGCTGGTGTTCTTCCTGCCCCGGCTGACGTATCGTCCCGCCCGGCAGAAGACCCCTGCCAAAACGGTGGAAACGCAAAGTGCGGAAACGGCGCTTCCTTCCGAGCCGGTGCAGACCGACGGGGGGGAGATCGTGACGGATCTGCCGGAAAATCCGGTAGAGGCCGCCAAGGCGCAAGCCGTCCGGGAGGAAAACGCCCGGTATGAAGCGGAAACGGAGCAGATCGAAAAGGATTATGAAACGGCGCTTGCCTCTCTTCGCATCCGCTACGCGCCGGTGATCGCCCAGCTGCGGCAGGAGACCGCGGAACGGGAAGAAGCCTGGAAAGAGGCAAGAAACGCGGAAAGCTATGACGCCGCCGCTTTGAAGCGGGAATATGACCAGAAGGCGGAGGAGTACGTCGCCGCCCGGAACGACCTCGCCCTGCGGGAAAAGGCGGAAGCGCAAAAGCGGGACGAGGCGCTGTCCGCGGCGCAGACGGAGCATCTCGACCGGCTTTCAAAGATCGGATAAACCAAGAAACGGGACGAAGGTCGTCCCGTTTCCCATCGAAAGGGGGAAAAAGCGTGGCGCATTGTCCCAAATGCGGCAAGGACTTGCCGGAATCGGCAAATCTGTGCCTGAACTGCGGCGCGCTCCGGGTGAGCCGTCCCCCTGTTTCCACCAGGGTGTTTCCCCTTCGCGCCCTTTCCCTGATCGTGCTTTGTCTGATCCTTGCGGCAACGGCTGCCGCCCTGGCTCTGCGCCCCCGTCCCGTCGCCGCGGCGCAGGCGAGCGACCCCGGGGAAGCGCTTGGCTCCCCGACGGCGGAGGAAACGGAAGAGAGGGCGGCGGAAAGCGCCTTGCCCGCGCTGGCAGATGAGGCGGAGACGTCCCCGCAGGAAGCGGCTTCTTCCGATCCCGCCGCCGCTTCCGCCGTCCTTCCCGCGTCTCCCGACCGGAAGTCCGAAAGCGCCGACGGCGCTGCCGGCACCGCCGCCCACACCCACCTCTATCAGCGGGTGGTCACCCGCGCTTCCACCTGCACCCGGGAGGGCGAAGCGGAATGGCGGTGCGGGGTATGCGGCGCCCTGGAAAAGACGGAAACGATCCCCTGCCACACCACCCCGGACGGGATCTGCGAGATTTGTAAACTGTACTGCTATCAGGGCAAAAGCGTGAAACTGATCAACGATCTGGGCAGCAGTACGGGCAATTACTTTCTGTGTGCCACCGCAGGCGGCTATCAGGACTTTCGCATCATCTCCTGCCGCTTTTACACGGCGGGGGGCGCCCTCCGGGTGAGCGGCAGGGCGCAGACCGTGGCGGACGCGGCGTATGCCGATACCTGTCAGGCGTGGGCGTTCTTTGCCGGGCAAAACCAGTTCACGACCCCGCTGACCCGGCGCACCGTCACCGTCATCGCCTCCGGGAAGAGCGGCACGGTGGACTTCGATGCGGCTGTGGCGGACTGGTCGGCTTTGAACGCCTCCGGGAAGAGCGGCTTTGAGATCTATTTTGCCGACGACGTATAAAGAAACGGCGGATCCGAAGATCCGCCGTTCTCCTTTACCACGGCGCCAGAATGGCTTCCTTCAGCGCCCGGGCGCTTTGGTACCGGTCGGACGGGGCGGTGGCGAGGCATTTTTTCAGGATCCTGCCCCACTTGCCCCGGCGGTAGCGCTCCACCGTGGGGTGGGCGTGGGTGAGCATCAGGTTGATCACCACGCCCCAGGCGAACAGATCCGTCCGGGCGTCCGTGCGGCTCATGCCGAACTGCTCCGGCGCGGCAAAGCCCACGGTGCCCAGCGCCGCCGTCTTCTGACTGCGCCCCTCGTCGATCACCGTGGCGATGCCCAGGTCGATGAGGGTCGCCCTGCCTTTTTCATCCAGAATGACGTTCTCCGGCTTGAGATCCTTGTGCGCCACGCCCAGCCCGTGCAGCTCCATCAGAGCGTCGCACAGATCCAGGGCGACGGCGCGCACCGCTTTCCGGGGAAAACGCGGCGTTTCCTTCAAGCGCTTTGCCAGGGTCTCCCCGGGCACGTATTGGATTAAGACCAGAAAACCGTCCCCGTCCTCCGCCACGTCCAGAACGCGGGCGACCCGGCGGTTCTCCACCCCGGCGAGCCGGGTGAAAACGGCGGGGGAGGCGCCGGCGGGCAGCCGTTGGCAGATCAGTTTTCTGCCGGTCTGCCGGTGAACGTACAGCGCCTTGTTTTCTCCCAGCGGGCAGAGGCGGTCATAGTCCTTTGCCAGCGTATTTAAAATATACGCGTTTTCGTTCACGGCTTCTCCTTTTCCGCGCCCGTGGAGGCGCTTTATCTTGCGGAATGGGTGAATGTATGGTAACATAAAAAAAAGAAAAAGGCAATTTTTTTGGAAAAAAAGCAAAAAAAGTGCCGTTTGTGGGCTCACAGCCCACCAAATCCGTAAAAGAAATGTGTAAAATGGAGGGCAAAGATGGAATTTCATTTTTTCAAATGGAAGAAAGAAGGGAACGATACTTTGCCCAAAAAGACGGAAGAATTGCTGCAGGAACTCAGCACGGTGGCGGATATGAAGGAATACCTCTCCGGCAACGCGGAGGAATTCATCACCAAGGATTTTTTCACCTATCTGGAGGAATACACCGCCGCCCGGGGATATGACAAAAGTGAAGTGGCTCGCCTGTCCGGTCTGGATCGGTTTTACGTCTATGAGATCTACCGGGGCAGAAAGGTCCCCGCGTCGGATAAGATCGTCTGCCTGGCGCTGGCGCTGGAGTTGACGCTGGAGGAGACCCAGCACCTGCTCATGACCGCCTCCCGCCCGGTGCTGTACGCCAAGAAAAAGCGGGACAGCATTTTGATCTTCGCCATCAACAACAAAAAGACCGTGGTGGAGACCAACGCCCTGTTGTACGAAGCGGGGGAGGCGCTCCTGCTGGATTGACCGCAAAAAAAAGAGGGACAAGCAAAACGCTTGTCCCTCTTTTTGGTTACCCGTCCCCTGAAAATCCTTGTCAAAGAAAATCAGCCATCGCCATTGACATTATAACGGTTTGCCGTTATAATTTAATCAAGGCAGGTGAATCCTATGAACGTGAACGAGATCATGCGGGAAAAGCATGTATCCAAATACCGTGTAGCCAAGAACAGCGGCATTCCGTATATGACGCTGAACGATATCTGCAGCGGCAAAGCCAGACTCGACAAATGCAGTGCATATACGGTGTATAAGCTGGCAAAGGAGCTTGACGTGACAATGGAAGAATTATTGGAACCGATCCTAACGCCGCGCCCGGCGTTCGATCTGTTCAGGAGCAACGTCTGCCATAGACTGAAAGAGCTTGGCGATATCGACTTTTTGATCGATACCATTGAAAGCGACGAGATCACGACCTATTATAAAAGAGCGTGGTATCCCGAAAGTCTGTATCTGCTTGCCATGGTGGATTATATCAGCCGAATGAACGATGTGCCGCTTTGCGATTCTTACAATGAATTCCGCAAAGCAAAACTCAGAAGCGTTATATACCCTTCAAGCGTCATTGCGGCGGCGGCGGTATCCGGCGACAGCAAGATCAAAGAGAAGGCAAGGGAGTCATCCATCCCGGAGTTTATGCGATTTAATATCGTAGAAAGCGAGGTCAGAAATGTCAACTGAAAACACCCGTGTATTCAGAAAAGACAATCTCGATCTATTCCTGAAGGAGCTTGCCAAAGAATATAAAAAACTCGCCGGCGGGAATATGCCGGCGGAGATCATCCTGATCGGCGGCGCGGCGGTCATTGAAAATTACGGATTTCGTGATATGACCACCGACATCGACGCCGTCATAAACGCCGCGTCCGCCATGAAGGACGCGATCAATCGCGTGGGAGACCGATTCGATCTTCCCAACGGCTGGCTGAACGCGGATTTTCAAAAGACCGGCTCATACAGCCGTAAGCTCTTTCAGTATTCATCCTTTTACAGGACTTTTAATCAGGTGTTGAACGTGCGCGTCGTGACCGGTGAATATCTGATCGCCATGAAGCTGCGCGCGTTCCGGCAGTACAAAAATGATCTTTCGGATATGATCGGCATTTTGACGGAACACGAAAAGCGCGGTGATCCGATGACGTTGGATCGGATCGAGAAAGCGGTGACGGATCTTTACGGCTCATGGAAGGACTTCCCCAAGGGCGCAAAAGACTTTATGATCAACACGCTTTCCGCAGGGAATTACGAAAAGGTCTATGAACTGGTACGGCAGAACGAAAAGGACGCCAGGGTCGATTTGATCGACTTTGAGGACAGATACCCCGGAACGCTAAAAACAGACAACGTGGACGACGTCCTTCAAAACCTCCGTGCGAGAAAGCGCCGGCGTGATCCCGAACGATAACAAACTCAATACAGCGACCGAGCCGATGAGCGAAACCGTTCATCGGCTTAAAAATATCTTTATGACGGCGCACTCAATTAAGGATTTATGCGCTGTTTGAAGCAAAAGATCTCACCAAAACACCGTTTTGGT
>CAMPCJ010000008.1 GCA_946645685.1 uncultured Clostridia bacterium
GTGGCGTCGAAGATGGAGCCGGCGGTGGCGCCGATGATGTCGGAGGACACGATCTCATCTTCGTTGTACTCAAAGGACTCGGTGGCGGCAGCCTTCATGGCGGCGTTGATGCCTTCCTTGGTCACGTCCTTGCCCTTCACCACGGCAATGAGGATGGTGGTGGAGCCGGTGGGGGTGGGCACGCGCTGCGCGGAGCCGATGAGCTTGCCGTTCAGCTCGGGAATGACCAGGCCGATGGCTTTGGCGGCGCCGGTGGAGTTGGGAACGATGTTGATGGCGCCGGCGCGGGAGCGACGGAGGTCACCCTTGCGCTGGGGGCCGTCCAGGATCATCTGGTCGCCGGTGTAGGCGTGCACGGTGGTCATGATACCGCTCTGGATGGGGGCGTAGTCGTTGAGCGCCTTCGCCATGGGAGCCAGGCAGTTGGTGGTGCAGGAAGCGGCGGAGATGATCTTGTCATCCTTGGTGAGGATGTTGTGGTTCACGTTGAACACAACGGTGGGCAGGTCGTTGCCGGCGGGAGCGGAGATAACGACCTTCTTGGCGCCGGCGTTGATGTGCGCCTGAGACTTTTCCTTGGAGGTGTAGAAGCCGGTGCATTCCAGCACGACGTCCACGCCCAATTTGCCCCAGGGGCAGTTGTTGGCGTCTTTTTCGGCGTAGATCTTGATCTCCTTGCCGTTTACGATGATGCTGTCCTCGGTGGCTTGCACGGGCAGACCGTAGCGACCCTGCGCGGAGTCATACTTCAGCAGATGGGCGAGCATCTTGGGGCTGGTAAGGTCGTTGATGGCGACTACTTCGTAACCCGCGGCGCCGAACATCTGGCGGAAAGCGAGACGACCGATGCGACCGAAACCGTTGATGGCAACTTTTACAGACATGGTGATTTTCTCCTTTGTTTTATAGTTTTACGAGTTTCTTGCGTAAACAGTATAAATGCTTTCCGGCAGAAATACAAGGGAAAGTGTGATATTTTTTTACTTTTGTAACATTTGTGAAAAAACGCTTGTGAACTTCTGTGAACTTTTGTTTGGTTTTTGCGTGGGCGCGCCGCTTACAGGCCGAAAAAGCGGCGGGCGTTGGCGGCGGTGACGGCGAGGATCTCCTCGACGGAAACGCCCCGGAGCTCCCCCAGAAGGGCGGCGACGGCGTACGCTTTCCGGGAGTCGTTCCGGCTGCCCCGCCAGGGTACGGGCGCCAGGTACGGACAGTCCGTTTCCAAAAGGATGCGATCCGCCGGCACGGCGGCGGCGACTTCCCGAGGGACGCGGGCGCCCTTAAAGGTGAGGGAGCCGCCGATCCCGATGTACCAGCCCATATCCACCAGCTGCCGCGCCATTTCCGGGGAGCCGGAAAAGGCGTGCATCACCCCGGTCACGTCCCGGTGGGCGCGGATCAGATCAAAGCATTCCCCGTGGGCTTCCCGGTCGTGGACGCACACGGGCTTTTTCAGCTCCCGCGCCAGGGAAAGCTGGGCGGCGAAGACCGTTTTCTGCACGTCCAGGGGGCAGTCGGGACCCTCCCAGTGGCGATCCAGCCCGATCTCCCCCACCGCCACCGCTTTGGGGTGGGCGAGGAGCGCCCGCAGCGCCCCTTCCGTATCCTCGTCCCAGGTCAGGCACGCTTCCGGGTGAACGCCGGCGGCGAAGAAGACGAAGGGAAAGCGCTCCGCCAGGTCACGGGAGGCACGGGAGGAGGGCAGGTCGCACCCCTGATTGACCACGCCCTCCACCCCGCAGGGGCAGAAGTCGCTTTTCTCCGGCAGGGCGGACAACAGGGAAAGACGATCCTCGTCGAAACGGGGATCGTCGTAATGGGCGTGGGTATCGAAGAGCGCCATCAGCCGATGACGGCGCCGTTGGGCGTCTCGGGAGACAGGGTCAGAACGCGCAGCACCCCGTCCTTTTCGCTGGACAGGATCAT
Source organism: uncultured Clostridia bacterium (assembly GCA_946645685.1). Lineage (GTDB taxonomy): Bacteria > Bacillota > Clostridia > Oscillospirales > SIG627 > RGIG5579. Next base: position 1,927 of record CAMPCJ010000008.1, read on the forward strand.
CCCGTGGGACTCCAGCCCCATCATCTTCCGGGGCAGGAGGTTTTTCACCAGGACGAGCTTTTTGCCCACCAGCTCCTCCGGCTCGTAGAACTTGGCGATGCCGGACAGCACCTGCCGCTCCTCCGTGCCGATGTCCAGGCGGAATTTCAGCAGCTTTTCACTCTTGGGCACCTTTTCGCACGCCAGCACCTCCCCGCAGACCATGACCACTTTTTTGAAGTCGTCGATGGTGCAGGGCGCCTCTTTCGCTTCCTCTTCGGCGGCTTTTCTTTGCGCCTGCGCCTTCTCTTCCAGCTTTTTCAGCATCGCTTCCCCGTCGATGCGGGCGAAGAGCGGGGAAACGGGGGCGACGTCAAAGCCCTCCGGCAGACCGAAGGGGGCTTCCACGCCGGACAGATCCGCCCCGGGCGCCTCCCCCAGGGCTGCGGCGATCTTTTCCCCGGTCTGGGGCATAAAGGGGGTGATCATCACGCCGATGCGGCGGATGCCCTCCAGCAGGTTGTACAAGACCTCCGACAGACGCGCCTTTTTCGCCTCGTCCCGGGCAAGCACCCAGGGCTCGGTCTCGTCGATGTACTTGTTGCAGCGTTTGGCAAAGTCCATCACCGCCGCCAGCGCGTCCCCCACGTGGAGATCCTCAAAGCGGGCTTTTTCCGTCTCGAGAGCCGCTTTGCCGCAGGCGATGAGATCCAGATCCACCGGGTCGGTATAGGCGGCGGGACGGCGCACCTTTCCGTCGAAATACTTCGCCGCCATGGCGACGGAGCGGCTCACCAGGTTGCCCAGGGTGTTGGCAAGGTCGCTGTTATACACGCCGATGAGGGACTCCCGGGTGATGGAGCCGTCGTTGGCGAAGGGCATCTGGCTGAGCAGGTAATACCGCACCGCGTCGGTGCCGAAATCCTCCGCCAGCTCGTCCGCGTAGAGGACGTTGCCCCGGGATTTGCTCATCTTATCCTCCCCGAAGAGCAGCCAGGGATGCCCCAGCACCCGTTTGGGCAGCGGCTCTCCCAGCGCCATCAGGATGATGGGCCAGTAGATGGTGTGGAAGCGGACGATGTCCTTGCCGATGACGTGGAGATCCGCCGGCCAGTATTTCCGATACCTGTCGGAAGGATGATCCGGGTGGTAGCCCACGCCGGTGATGTAGTTGGACAGGGCGTCGATCCACACGTAGATCACGTGGCCGGGATCGAAGGAAACGGGAATGCCCCACTTGAAGCTGCTCCGGGACACGCACAGATCCTCCAGCCCCGGCAGGATGAAGTTGTTCAGCATTTCCGCCTTCCGGCTCTCGGGGGCGAAGAAGTCGGGGTGAGAGTCGTAATACTTTTGCAGCCGCTCGCTGTACTTGGAGAGCCGCAGGAAATACGCCTCCTCCCGGGCGTCGGTCACGGGTCTGCCGCAGTCGGGACAGACGCCGCCCTCCCCCAGCTGGGAAGCGGTGAAGAAGGACTCGCAGGGGACGCAGTATTTGCCCTCGTAGCTGCCCTTGTAAATGTCGCCCTGCTCATAGAGCTTTTTGAAGATCGCCGCCACCGCCGCCTCGTGATCCGGGTCGGTGGTGCGGATGAAGCGGTCGTAGGAGATGTTCATGGAGTCCCACACCCGGCGGATCTCGCCGGCGACCCGATCCACGAACTGCTTGGGGGGGATGCCCTCCGCCTTCGCCTGCTCCTCGATCTTCTGCCCGTGCTCGTCGGAGCCGGTGAGATAGAACACGTCATAGCCCTGCATCCGCTTGTACCGGGCGATGGCGTCCGCCAGCACGGGATCGTACACGTTCCCGATGTGGGGCTTCCGGGAGGAATAGGCAATGGCGGTGGTGATGTAATACGGTTTCTTCTGGTTCATAAAGCACCTCAAACGCGACGCTTTGGGGAGCGCCGTTTCTTTCACGATACACATACTATTATAGCCGACTCACACGGCTTTGCAAGAGGGAAATGGACGCGCCCGCCGCCGGGCGCAAAAAAGCCGCCGTTACGGACGGCGGCGAACGGGACGGTCAATCTTCCGACAAAAGCTTTTTCCAATCTGCTTCCACGGCGTCATAGGGCTTGCCCGTGACGTGGGCGATCTCGCTGAACACCAAGATCTCGGCGTCCCGGAGAAAATAGTCGTCCGTGGTATGCATATTCTTGCCGATCTTCGCCATTTCCTTTTTGTGGGCGAGGATGGACTTGATGAGCAGCAGCGCGTCCAGGCGATCCGGCGATCCCAGCGCCCGGCGGCTCTCCTCACTGCGCTTCCGGAAGTCCCTGTTCCAGGGGCAAGCCGTCTCTTTCGCCCGCTTCCTGAGAGAAGCGATCTCCTCCTTCGTGAGGAGCGGGCGCATTCGTTCGGTCAATTCCCCGTTGTCGCAGGGGACGAAGACCTTGGAGGAGCCGGCTTTGTAAAGAGGGGTAAGCGTATAATAGCGCGCGTCGCCCGCGCCCGTGTTCATGGTCACGACTTCGCCGACTTCGCAAACGCCCGCCTGACCGTAGCGCACCAGCGCCCCGGGTTTGTATGCCGTCATACGCGCTCCTTTCTCTGGTTTCCAAGATGCAGCAACAAAAGATGGTCGGAATAAAAGGAAAATGATCCCTTCGAATATAGTATAACATAAATTAAAAGAAAAAGCATGGGAAAAAGTTCGACGAATTTTTCCACCGATTTTACAATTTTTTCGGAAGGATGCACAAATCTAAAAAGGCGGCTTTGGCGCTTTCGCCAAAAAAGCAAAATCGGGAACGGAGTTTACGAAACCCGCTTGCTTTTTCGGCGGAAAAAAGGTATAAAGTATAGGTACAAAGCGGGATCCACGCGCAGGAGCGCACTTTTCGGGGAGGAGCGGATATGAAGCACAAAAGGATCGTAAAGCGCCTGGCGTTCTGGCTGGCGCTGACGTTTGTTTTATCCGGCTGTGCCGGCACGCCCGCTCCCGTAACGATTGCGCCCGCGCCGGAAAGCGCTCCGGCGACGGAAGAGCCCGCGCCGCCCCCCGGCGACACCTCCGGCTTCTGCGTGGGCGTCGGCAGGGCGGACATCACCCCGGAAAGCCCCGTGCCCCTGGCGGGGTACGGCAACGTGGATTACCGGATCTCCAAGCGGGTCCTGGATCCGCTGTATATTACCGCCGTGGCGGTGCGGGACGAGATCGGTGAGACCCTGATCCTTCTGAACATCGACCTGGTCAATCTCAAGGGGGATCTTGCCGAGCGGGTGCGCGCCTTTGCCGCGGACGAGGTCGGCATAGCCCCGGATCACGTGATGACCAACTGCACCCACACCCACTCCGCCCCCGCCCTGGAGTCCTCCGAGCCGGGGATCGACCGGTATAAGATCAAGTTTTACAAGGCGGTGAAAAGCGCCGCCGCAGACGCCGTGGCGGATCTGGACGCCTGCTCCGTCTTCATCGGCACCACGGAAACGGATCGGCTGAATTTCATCCGCCGCTACTATAAGACCGCGGGCTTCATCACCGACAACGCGGACTACGGCACCGGGGAGATCACCGCCCACGAGACCGAGATCGATCAGGAAATGCGCCTCATCCGCTTCGTCCGGGAAAACCGGAAGGACATCGTGATGGCGAACTGGCAGTGCCACCCCCACCGCACCGGCGGCTCGCAGAAATACGACGTGTCCGCGGACATCATCGGCGTCTGGCGCAAGGAAGCGGAAAAGGATGAGGACGTTCTCTTCGCCTTCTTCCAGGGGGGCGCGGGAAACATCGACCCCTTCACCCGCATCCCGTCGGAGAGCCGCTATACGGACTATAAGGACATCGGCAAGGCGCTGAACGAGCATATGCAGGAGGGCTTGGCGCAGCTGCGGGAGATCGCTCCCGGCAGAGTGCGGGTCGCCACCGCCACCCTCACGGCGCCCTACAACCACGCGGACGAGGACAAGCTGGAGATCAGCAAAAAGATCTATGAGGTCTTCCGGGGGGGCGACCGGGAAAAAGCCAGGGAAATGTGCAAGGAGGCGGGGCTTTCCTCTTACTTTGAAGCCGGCGCCATCATCGGCAGGGCATCCCGTCCCGAGACCGGGGAGATCCCCCTTGCCTGCTACGCCATCGGGGACATCGCCATCACCGCCGCGCCCTTCGAGACCTTCTGCCAATCGGAGCAGAAGACCCGGGCGGGTTCCCCCTTCGCCATGACCTTCAGCTGCGGCTACGCCAACGGGAGCCAGGGGTATCTGCCCGCGGCGGAATGTTACCAAAACCGGGGGTATGAGGTGGCGGTCACCCACTACGCCCGCCTCACCGCGGAAATGGTCGTTGAAAGCCATCTGGAGCTGCTGGCGGATCTAGCGGCAAACCCATAAACGAAATCGCGGACAGACGCGTGTTTGTAAGGAGGAGATACCCATGAAAAAACGTTGGATCGCCCTTTTGGCGCTGCTTGCCCTGTTGCTGACCTGCTGCGGGCAGAGCGCGACCCCGGCGGGAACGGCGCCGTCGCAGACCGCGACGGGAACGGAAGACGGACCCCGCCCGGCGGCGGAGGGCTTTTGCGCCGGGATCGGCAGAGCGGACATCACCCCGGAGGCGGGGGTGCCCCTGGCGGGATACGGCAATGAGGAAAAGCGCCTGAGCGCCACCGTGCTGGATCACTTGTACGCCACCTGCGTGGCGGTGCGGGACGAGGCGGGCACCACCCTTCTGATGTTCAACTTCGACCTGATCAACCTGCGGGAGGACGTGCAAGGTCAGATCCGGAAGCAGGTGACCCGCGCCACCGGCGTGGAAGGGGAGAACATCTTCACCAACTGCACCCACACCCACTCCGGCCCCGCTCCCGAGATCGAAAGCCCCGCCGTTTCCGCGTGGAAGGCGAAGCTGTATAAGGGCGCTGCCGCCGCCGCCACCGACGCGCTGGCGGATCTGGGCACCTGCACCATCTCCGTGGGCACCACGGAAACGGATCGGCTGAATTTCGTCCGGCGGTATTTCAAGACCGACGGCTTTGCCACCGACCACTCGGATCGGGGCACGGGGGACATCATCTCTCACGAGACCGAGATCGACCGTGAGATGCGGGTCATCCGCTTTACCCGGGAGGGGCAGAAGGACATCGTCCTCGCCAACTGGCAGTGCCATCCCCACCGCACCGGCGGCACCAATCTGTTCAACGTGTCCGCGGACATCATCGGCGCCTGGCGCAAGGAAGCGGAAAAGAGCGGAGAGATCATGTTCGCCTATTTCCAGGGAGGCGCCGGGAACGTCAATCCCCGCTCCCGCCTGAGCGAGGAAAATCCGGATTTCGCGGATTACAAGGACTACGGCAAGGCGCTGAACAAGCACATGACGGACGCGCTGGAGAATATGAAGGAAATGGCGCCGGGGAAGGTGCAGATCGCCACCGCCACCATCACGGCTCCTCACAACCACGCCGGGGAGGAAAAGCTGGAGGCGTGCAAGGAGATCGTCCGGCTGTCCGGCGCGGGGGATCAGATCGAAGCGGAAAAGCTGTGCGCGAAAAACGACGTGGAGTCCGTCTTTGAGGCGAGCGCCATCGTTTCCCATTCCAACCTGGGCGAGACCGGGGAGATCCCCCTTGCCTGCTACGCCATCGGGGACATCGCCATCACCGCCGCCCCGTTTGAGATGTTCTGTCAGACGGAACGGCAGACCCGGGCGGATTCTCCCTTTGCCTTCACCTTCAGCTGCGGCTATTCCAACAGCTCCCTGGGCTATATGCCCGCTTCGGAATGCTTTGCCAACCGGGGCTATGAAGTGGACGTGACCCGCTATGCCGCCGGCACGGCGGAACAGATCGCCGCCCGCCAGCAGGAGCTGCTGGTGGAATTGGCGGCAAACAAATAAGAAACCGAAACGCGGATTTTCCGAAAATGAAACGGCGTTCCCCTCAGGAGGAAAACGCATGAAAAAACGGTTTTTGGCGCTGCTGGCACTTTTCGCGCTTCTTCTTTCCGGCTGTGCCCGTCCCCTGTCTCCGGCGAGCCTGGGGCAGGAGCCGGTGTTCCCCCCGGAGACGGAGGAAACGGAAACGCGCCCGGCGCCGGAGGGCTTTGCCGTGGGCTTCGGCAGGGCGGATATCACCCCGAAGTATTCCGTGCCCCTGCAGGGCTACGGCACTGTGGAGCGGCGGATGTCAGACCGGGTGCTGGATAAGCTCTACGCTACCTGCGTCGCCTTCTCCGACGGGGAAACACGGCTTTTGTGCTACACCATCGATATCGCCACCATCCCGGAGCGGCTGCAGACCGCTACCCGTGCCACCGTGGCGAAGAAGCTGGGCGTGCCGGAGGAGAGCCTTTCCTTCACCGCCACCCACACCCATTCCGCGCCCGCTGTGTTCCACGAGGCGGCGGGGGGCTATTACAGCGACTTCCTCAAGGGGCTGTTCGCCGCCGGGCAGGACGCCCTGGCGGATCTGGATGAAGCGGAAATGTCCTTCGGCACCGTTCCCACGGAGGGGCTGAATTTCGTCCGGCGCTACCTGCTGGCGGACGGCACGTATTCCCAGAACAACAGCGGCGTTTATCCGTCCCCCGTGACGGCGCACGAAACGGAAGCCGACCCGGAAATGCGCATCCTCTACATCAAGCGCGCCCACAGCAAAGACGTGATCCTCGCCAACTGGCAGGTGCATCCCACCCTGACGGGCGCCGAGAGCCGGACGGACGTTTCCGCCGATCTGGTGGGCGCCTTCCGGGGGGAGACGGAAAAAGGGCTGGACGTACACTTCGCCTATTTTCAGGGCGCCGCCGGCAACCTCAATCCCAAGAGCCTGATCCAGGGAGAGACCCGCGCTTCCGACCACAAGACCCACGGCAAGCTTCTCTTTGAAGCCCTGAAGGAGGGGTTGGAGCGCCTGTCCCCCGTCGCCGGCGGGAAGATCCGTCTGCTCCACCGCACCTTTACCGGCACCATCAACCACTCGGAGGAAACGCCGGAGCGGATGGCGCAGGCGCAGGAGGTGGCGGACGCGCTGAAGTTCAGCAGCGACCAGGCGCGGGTGGTAGCGGACAAGTACGGCTTTGCCAACTATTTTTCCGCCACCTCCCTTCTGGCCCACGCCAAGATGGGGCAGACGCAGGATATGGAGCTGTACGCCTTCGCCATCGGGGATCTCGCCGTGGCGACGAACCCCTACGAAATGTTCGATACCAACGGTATGGCGCTGCGGGCGGCTTCTCCCTTTGCCGCCACCATGAACTGGGGCTATTCCAACGGGCACTTCGGCTACATCCCCTCCGCCGCCGGCTATGAACACCGGGGCTACGAGGGCACCACCAGCCGTTTCGTTCCCGGCACCGGGGAAGAGATCGTTGCCGTTTTGACGCAGATGCTCACGGAACTGAAGGAAGCTGAATAAAACGAATAAAACAGAAAAAAGAGCGGGGAACCGCTCCTTTTTCTTGACAGAAGACGGCAAAAAACGTACAATGAAGGGGCAAAGACACCAATAAAGGCGAAAGCCGAAAACAAGGAGCATGCTATGTTTCGAGATCCCGGTAAAAAATTGAAAGTTCTGGCGCAGGTCATTTTCTGGTTTATCTTCATCGGCGGGCTTTTGGGCGCCGTCGGACTGCTGGTGGGCGGCTTGAGCCTTGCCGGCAGCAGATACGCTCCCGACGGGATGTGGGCGGTGATGATTTTCGGCTCGCTGCTCGTGGGGGGACTCAGCTTCCTGGTGGCGTGGCTGTCCTCTATCCGTCTGTACGCCTACGGTCAGCAGGTGGACGATACCTCCGCCATCCGCGAGACGCTGGAGAGAATGGCGCCCGCGCCCAGACCTCAATACGTGCAGCAGCCCTACGGCACGTTCGGCTATCAGCCGCCTCAGGCTCCCCCGGCTCCCCAGGCTCCTCAGGCTCCTCAGGCGCCCCAGGCTCCTCAGGCGCCCCAGAGCAACCCCTTTGGCGGGAACGATCAGGCGTTCTGATCAAAAAAAGAACGAAAAAAAGAACTGTCGATCTGACAGTTCTTTTTTTACGCCATCAAGGCTTCGGCGCGGCGCGCCAGCGCGGGATCGGGGTCGGTATTGAACAGCTCCACGCCCCCCGTTCCGTCGGGATCGTCCAAGCCCCTCTCCCGCAGGACGGCGAGCGCCCGGCGGGCGGTGCCCGCTCCCCCGTCGTACAGACGGGTGGCAGGCTCGAAAAAGCGCTTCAGCGCGGGGCGGATGTGGGGATAGTGGGTACAGCCCAAAACCGCCGCGTCCAGATTGCGCCGCATTTCCGGCGGGATCAAATGGTCGAGAAAGTCAAACAAAACGTCGTCGTCCAGGTGCCCTCCCTCGATCAATTCCACCAGCCCCCGGCAGGGGAGGAAGGAAATGAACGCCTTGGTCTCAAAGCGCTGCCGCAGGGCGGCGATGCGCTCCAGCCGCAGGGTCAGCGGGGTCGCCATCAACAGGATCTTGCCCCCGGGATTTTCCAGGGCGGCGGGCTTCAGCGCCGGCTCGATGCCGATGAAGGGCACCGCCGGCCACTCCTTCCGCAAGGCTTCAATGCACACGGCGCTGGCGGTGTTGCACGCCACCACGATCTCCTTACAGCCCCGCTCCAACAGCCACTGCGTACTGCGCCGTGACAGGGCGAGCACCTCGTCCCCGGTCTTGGTGCCGTAGGGGGCGTTGGCGGAGTCTCCCCGGAAGAGAAAACGCTCCCGGGGCATGACGCCCACCAGCTCCTTCAAAACGGAAAGACCGCCCAGCCCGGAGTCGAAAACCCCGACGGGCGCTTTTCTGTCCGCCATCATTACATCAGAACGTTGCTCACCACGATGGCAACGGGCCCGATGACGCACAAAAGGATGTCCAGAAGCCCGGAGGAGAAGATGCGATCGCCGTCGGGATCCCAGTTATACAAAACGAAGAGCTTGTCGTGGCGCAGCAGGGAGTCCGTCAGCGCGGCGAGATACCCGTACAGCCCGCAGCAGATCACCGTCAGGGAATTGACGATCTTCAGGAAGACGGCGGCAAAGTGGAACCAGCCGAAAAGGATCTGCAGCGTCAGATCGCAGGCGAACAGACACACCGCCGCGAAATTCAGCCAATAAAACAGGGGCGGCACCCGCTTTCTCAGCCGCAGGAACAGGGATTTGTTCACCAGACCCCGGCTGTTTCTCGCCAGATCTCTTTCGCTCATGCGAATGAGCAGCAGGGAGCGCACCACCTTTTGAGACCGGTACACCAGCCACAGACAGTACGCCAGAAAAACCAGCTGCGCGAAATTTCTTGCAACGTCGCTCATAAAACTCACTCCTTTTTCATGATTGCTTTGCGCCCATCCGTTTCCGGAAGAGGGCGGCAAGTCCCCACGCCAGCGCCGCTTTTACGGCGTCGCCGGGCAAAAAGGGGAACACACAGGCGCTCAGGGCTTTCCATACCCCCGCGTGGGCGGCGATGATGAACCACACCGTGCCCAAAAGGTACAGAAGGGCTTCCCCCAGAAGAATGCCCGCGATTTGTCCGGCGCTCCTTTTGAAAGCCCCGGCGCAAAGCGAGAGCAGCAAAAAGCCGAAGAGGTAGCCGCCGGTGGGCCCCGCAAGGATCCCCACGCCCCCTCTGCCGCCGGAAAACACCGGCAGCCCCATGGCGCCCAGGGACAGATACAGCGCGGTGCAAGCCACGCCCTCCTTCGCTCCCAAAAGCAGCGCCAAAAACAAAACGGCAAAGCTGCCCAGGGTCACAGGCACGCCCCCCGCCAGGGGGATGGACCAGGGGGACAGGAGGCACAGAAGGGCGCCGCCCATGGCGATGCGGGTCAGGCGGTACACGCCGCCTTTTTGAAAAAATGCGGAAAGTGCGGTCATACTGAAAATGCTCCGTGGAAAAACGTGCGGGCTTGCCGCCCGTCAGTCTAAAATACTCTTATAGGCAGAATCGTCTTTCTTGCCGAAGATTTTCCGCAAAAGGGCGGTGACGCCTAAGGTGATAAAATACAGCGCCAGAAACAGAACCAGGTTCAGAAGCGCCCCTCTCACGGAAAGAGAGCCCGGGTCAAACAGACCGTAAAACATCAGGATCATGGTCACGCCGAAGGAGGCAAGCGCCGCCAGAAACCGGAAAAAGCGCAGGAGAGAGCGGCTCTTTCCCTTCTGCTCCGGAATGCGGTTGGCGAAGCCCAGGCACAGAGAGAACAGGAAGATGCACAGCTCCTTGCCCAGGATATAGCGCACGGTGATAAAGAAGGAAAACTTCGCGTTATCCACCGTCACGAAGGCGCTGATCAGGAGATAAAAAAAGGAAAGAAGGGTAAACGCCAGCGCCGTGGTGAACGCCACCCGGCGGGCAAAGTTCCCCACAGGGGTCCATTCGGTCTCCCGGGGGGCGCTTTTTTTCACGTCTTGTTTCATTTATTCCTCCACCAGATCCATGTCCACAAACGTGGGGGAGACCCCCAGCGCGGGCAGGATCCCGTTTATAAAATCCTCCGTCCGGAACACCACGGTGGTGGTATCGATCCCGGGATGAAAGCACAAAAGGCGCTCTTCCAGAAGGGACTTGTCCATGGAATACGCCACCTCCCGCCCTTTGTCGAACAGAAGCTCCAGCGGGGAGACCATGCCCGGCACCGTATGCAAAACCCGCGCCATTTCCGCTTCCTCGGCGAAATTCAGCCTGCCGCTGCCCATCTGCCGGGACACCGGCCCCGTGCGGAAGCGCTTTTCAAAGCCCATGGTCAGAAGAAACAGGCGGGTCTTTTGCCGGTTTGCCAAAAGCAGATTTTTGCAATGGGCGGCGCCGAAGATTCCCGCCGCCTCGTCGTGGCGGATCTTTTCGGCAAGCACGTCCGTTTTTTCGTGGGAGAAGGCGCGGTAGGGCACCCCCGTATCCTCCAGAAAGCGAAGGATCGTTTCTACTTCATTCATGCTGACGGAAAAAAGGAGGGCGAGATCTCCTCCGCCCTCCTGTAAGCCCTTGTTACTGAGCCGCCTTCGCGGTCTCGCACAGCTTGGTGAACCCTTCCTTGTCGTGCACCGCCACTTCGGCGAGCATCTTCCGGTTCAGGGTGACGCCGGCCTTTTTCAGACCGAACATGAACCGGGAATAGTTCATGCCGTTGGCTTTGCAGCCGGCGGAAATGCGGGCGATCCAAAGGGTGCGGAAGTCTCTCTTCTTCTGCTTGCGGCCGATGAAGGCGTAATTGCCGCTCTTCATGACGGCTTGTTTCGCCATCTTAAAATGCTTGGACTTGGAACCCCAGTAGCCCTTGGCGGCCTTTAAAACTTTCTTTCTTCTGGCGCGGGTGACCTTCGCCGGTTTGATTCTTGCCATAATACTACACTGCGTATGATACGCTTATCCTTTCTCGTTTATTTCCCTTCGGTTCGTTTTTCAGGCGTAGGGCATGAGCCGCTTGATGTTGGCGGCGTTGGCGTTGGAGATGTAAGCCGCTTTCCGCAGCGCTCTCTTCCGCTTGGTGGACTTCAAGTGCACCTGATGTCTGCGACCCTGCTGGGTCATTTTGACCTTGCCGTTCTTGGTGAGGCTGAACCGTTTGGCAGAAGCCTTATGCGTTCTGATCTTTCCCATTTTCTTCTCTTCCTTTACTCGTAGTAGTGGTTTTCTTCGGCGCGACGAACATGGTCAGGAAGCGCCCTTCCAATTTGGGCTTCTTTTCCACCGTTCCGAATTCCGCGAGAATTTCCGCGATCTGATCCATCATGACCACGCCCCGCTGGGTGTTGTTCATTTCCCTGCCGGAGAACATAATGGTGACCTTCACCTTGTTCCCCGCGGAAAGAAAACGCTTCACGTGACCGATCTTGGTGTCGAAATCGTGCTGGCCGATGCGGCAGGAGAACTTGATCTCCTTGATCTCCACCGTGACCTGCTTCTTGCGGGACTCCTTTTCCTTTTTGCTGCGATCAAAGCGGTACTTGCCGTAATCCATGATCTTGCAAACAGGCTGCGGTCCCTGCGCGCTCATTTCCACCAGATCCATCCCCTTGTCGTAGGCGACCTGAATGGCGTCCCGGGTCTTCATAATGCCCAACTGGGTTCCGTCCGCGTCGATCACACGGACTTCCAGCGCGCGGATCCTTTCGTTGATGGCTTGTTCCTTCGTGGCTATGTTCAGCACCTCCGTATATAAAACAATGAGTGCGGAGAACAACGCTCCGCACTCAAAAAACGCCGAAAAGGCGGTCTTTCCCAAAGGAACGCTGCCTGGGGATCCCGGCAGGTGAGAACGCGGGTCGTTCTTCTTTTGCCCGGGTAGTATAGCACACCCGGAAAAACTTGTCAAGTCTTTTTTGAAAAAAGCCTTTACCGGAAAAAGGACAGCGGGAAGAAGTGTTTGCGCTCCTCCCGGGCTTTTCCGTAGCGCTCGAGGCGCTTTTCCAAAAGCCGCTGCAGCACCTCCACCACGGTGCAGAACAACAGGTAGATCAGCGCCGCTTCGGTATACAGCGCCAGCGGCTCGAAGGTGCGCCCGTTGATCACCTGCGCTTGACGGAACATCTCCACGATGGTGATGTCCGCGGCGAGGCTGGTGCCCTTCATCATGGAGATGAGGGAGTTGGAAAGGCTGGGCAGCGCCACCCGCCACGCCTGGGGCAAAACGACGCGCCACAGAATGGAGGGATAGGACTTGCCCGCCACCTGCCCCGCTTCGATCTGCTCCCGGGGGACGGCGGAGAGGGCGGCGCGAATGCTTTCCGCCATATACGCCCCCTCGTTTACGGCGAAGACCAGAACGGCGGTGGGAAAAGCGTCCAGCTTCACGCCCACCTTGGGCAAGCCGTAGAAGACCAGATAGAGCTGGACCAGAAGGGGCGTGCCCCGGATGATCCAGATGTAGACCTGAGCCAGCTGGCGCAGCACCGGCACCCGGGCGTGACGGATCACCGCCGTGACGACGGCGACCAAAAGCCCTAAGGCAAAGGACAAAAGGGTCAGCGGAATGGTGACCTTCACCCCGTATTCCAACAGGACGGGGAAGGCGTCCTTCACCACTTGCCAGGTTCTGTCTGCCATGGATCCTCTTCCTTACTTTTCTACCCTTGTTTTTGACATGCGCCGTTTACTGCGCGCCGCCGGGGCGGGTGAGGTCGGCGCCTAAAAAGCGAACGCTCAAGTCCGAAAGGGTGCCGTCTTCCCGGGCCCCCTCCAGAATGCGGTCGATCTCCCGCGCCAGCGCGTCGCTTTCGGGCCCCTTCTTCATGGGGATGACGTAGCGCTCTTCAGGGGCGCTGCCGGCGATCTTCAAGGGGGCTTCCGGATGGGCTTCCAGGTACGCCTCGATGGTGGAACGGGCGTTGAGGGTGGCGTCCACTCTGCCGTCGATCACCAGATTCAGCGTGTCGATGAGGGCGTCCACAGGCACGACGGAGGCGCCCGCTTCCTCGGCGGCGCCGGCGTAGGTGGAGGAGGCGGTGTTGGCGGTGGTCTTGCCCGCCAGATCCTCCAGAGAGGAAATGGCGTCGTTATCGCTGCGGGTGACGATCACCGTGTCGGTGTAAACGTAGGGCGCGGAGAAGGTGTACGCCTGCGCCCGCTCTTCTGTGTAGCTGACGCCGTTGCACGCCAGATCGAATCTGCCCGCTTCCACGCCGGCGAGAATGGAGTCCCACTCGGTCTCCTCAAAGCGCACGTCCACGCCGAGCTTTTCGGCGATGTACCGCGCCATCTCCACGTCGAAGCCGGTGAGGGCGTTGGTTTCATCGTGGTAGGTCAAAGGCGCCCAGGTGCCCTCCGTGGCGACGATGAGGACGCCCCGTTCCCGGATGGCGGCAAGGGTATCCGCCGCTTTTTCCTCTCCGGTCTTCACGGGGGTGCCGCCGCAGGCGGTCAGAAGGGTGCCCAGAAGGGTCAGCGCCGCCAAAAGCGCCAGGTGTCTGATGATCTTCTTCATGCGATAAAACTCCTTGTTCGGTCGTGCCCGGCGGATCGGTTCCGGACGGTTTGATCCCCAAAGCCTTTCGGGAAAGGCGGTCAAGTCAATATCCGGTGCTGCCCAGTGAATCGTCGTTGTCCACCCATTCGGAAACGGCGATGGTGCGGAAGTTCTCTTTGTCGTCCCGAATGACCACTTTTTCAATCCCCGCGTTGATCACCATCCGCTTGCACATCTGACAGCAGGAGCCGTTCTGTACGTATTCGCCGCCCCGGGTGAGATCCAGACCCACCAGGTACATCGTCGCCCCCAGCATTTCCTCCCGGCTGGCGTTGATGATGGCGTTGGCTTCCGCGTGGACGCTGCGGCACAGCTCGTACCGCTCCCCCCGGGGAATGTTCATTTGCTCCCGCAGGCAGAACTTCATATCACAGCAGTTCTTCCGCCCCCGGGGCGCGCCCACGTAGCCCGTGGACACGATGGCGTCGTTCTTCACGATGATGGCGCCGTATTTTTTTCGCAGGCAGGTGCCCCGCTGAGCCACCGCCTCGGCGATGTCGAGATAGTAGTTGTCCTTGCTGGTGCGCATAAGATCTCCTCCCGGCTTTTAATTTTCGTAGGTCGCGATGATGCGCCGGGCGGCTTCCGTTTTGGAGATGCGCCCGGACATGGCTTGCTCTTCGATGTATTTGTGCGCCCGCGCCTCGGTAAAGCCCAGGGTGCGGCACAAAAGCGCCTTGGCCCGGTTCAGCAGCTTTAAGTCGTCCAGCTTCTTCTGCAGGGCGGCGCGCTCCCGGGAAAGCCCCGTGAGCATGGCGCGTGCGGCGGTGACGTGGCGGGCGGCGGCGCTGATCTCCCCCGGCTCCTCCCCCGCGAGGGGGTAGACCCCCGGCGGCGTTTCTCCGCTTCCGTCCAGCGTCAGGATCGCCATGCCCCGCCCCAGCAGGGCGGCGGCTTCCTGCGCCGTGCCCCCGCAGAGCAGGACGGCGTCAAAGCCGGCGTCGGCAAGGAGGATCTCCCCCAGGCGGATCTCGCTGACCACCACCAGGCGGAAAAACGGGGAAAAGGCGGCGCGCAAACGCTCGGCGCGGGCACTTTCCCCGTCGATCAAGAGCATTTGCAGCATGGTCCTCTCCCTCCTTTTCGGGCGTGGATCGTCTCAGAGCCGGCTATGCCGGTTTACAGCACGATATAGGCGTCCCGCTCGGCGCCCACGGAAACGGTGCGGATGGGACAGCCCACCGCCTTTTCCAGATAGCGGATGTAGTCCAGGGCTTCCCGGGGCAGATCTTCCTTCTTCCGGCAGCCGGAAATATCGCACCGGAAGCCCGGCAGGTATTCATAGACGGGCTTGGCGTTCATCAGCGCCGTGCCCATGGGGAAATCCTCCGTCCGCTTGCCGTTCACCTCGTACGCCACGCAAACGGGGATCTTGTCGCAGTAGGAAAGCACGTCCAGCTTGGTCAGCGCCAGCTCCGTGGCGCCCTGCATCATCACGCCGTAGCGGCTGGCGGGCACGTCGAAACCGCCCACCCGGCGGGGACGGCCGGTGGCGGCGCCGTATTCGCCGCCCGCTTCCCGCAGCTCATCCCCCTCCTTGCCGAACAGCTCGCAGGTGAAGGGGCCCTCGCCCACGCAGGAGGAGTACGCCTTCATGATGCCGATGACCCGGTCGAGCTTGGCGCCGGGAATGCCCGCGCCGATGGGGGCGTAGGCGGCGATGGTGTAAGAGGCGGAGGTGTAGGGCAGAATGCCGAAGTCCACGTCCCGCAGGGCGCCCAGCTGCGCCTCGAAGAGGATCCTCTTCCCCGCCTTCAGCGCCTCGGACAGATACACGGTGGTGTTCTTGATGTGGCACTTGAGGGGATCGCCGTATTTCTTCAGCCAGGCGAACATTTCCTCGGCGGAGAGGGGGGCGTGCTTATACCCGTCCCGCACGGTGAGGTTTTTCCATTCCACAATGCCGTCCAGCTTCTTTTTCAGCACCTCGTCGCTTTCCAGAAGGTCGCCGAAGCGGATGACCTTTTTCATATATTTATCCGCGTACACGGGGGAAATGCCCCGGCGGGTGGAGCCGAATTTGGCGTCTCCCAGACGATCCTCCTCCAGGCAGTCCAGCAGCTTGTGATAGGGCATACAGATGACGGCGCGGTCGGAGATGATCAGATGATCTCCCGCAAAGGAGATGCCCTTGTCCGTCAGCGCCTTCATTTCGCCCGCCAGATGTTCGATGTCCACCACCATGCCGGGCCCCAGCACGTTGGCGGTGCCGTCCCGCAGAACGCCGGAGGGAAGCAGGTTCAGGATGAAGCGCCCCCGGTCGTTGATCACGGTGTGACCCGCGTTGTTGCCGCCCTGATAGCGGATGATGATGTCATATTCCTCGGAAAGCAGGTCCACCATACGGCCCTTGCCTTCGTCTCCCCAGTTGGTCCCTACGATCGCAGTCAGCATTGTCTTTCCCTCTTTTTCTCGATGATTCCTTCGCGCCGCCGGCGCGGTTTTATACGGTGATCTCGCTCTCGTCGCCTTCCGCCCGGTTGGCTTCCAGAACGGGGGCGACCCAATCCTTCAAAAACGCCTCGGTCTGCTCCGGCGCCATGCCGATGAAGCCGCGCACGTCCAGCGCCGCCGCCCACTCCGCTTCGGAGAGCGCGAAGGCGGGATCGCTCCGCAGGCGGGAGAGCAGGTCGTTTTCGCCGCCGTTTTCCTTCACGTTCTGCGCCGCCGCCACGGAATGGACGCGGATCTTTTCGTGAAGCGCCTGGCGGTCGCCGCCCCGGGCGACCAGCGCCATGAGAATGTTCTCCGTGGCGAGGAAGGGCAGCTCCTCCTCCAGATGCCGCCGGCACCGGGCGGGATAGATCTTCCCGTGGCGCAGGATGTTTTCCGCCAGGGAGAGGATCCCGTCCGCCGCCAAAAAGGCTTCCGGCAGGGACAGGCGGCGGTTGGCGGAATCGTCCAGCGTCCGCTCCAGCCACTGCCCGGCGGCGGTGAACGCCGCGTTCTGCGCGTCGGTGATGATGTAGCGCGCCAGGGCGGCGATGCGCTCGCTGCGCATGGGGTTGCGCTTGTACGCCATGGCGGAAGACCCGATCTGCCCCGCCTCGAAAGGCTCGTCAAACTCCTTTAAGTGGGACAGGAGCCGGGTGTCGTTGGAAAACTTGTGGAGAGACTGGGCGATGCCGGACAGCACCGCCAGGATCTGATAGTCCGTTTTGCGGCTGTAGGTCTGCCCGGAGACGGGGGTGATCTTCTCAAAGCCCATTTTCCGGGCGATGCGCCGCTCCAGCTCCAGCACCTTTTCCCGGTCGCCGTCAAACAGCGCCAGGAAGCTGGCGCCGGTGCCCGTGGCGCCCTTGCACCCGAAGAAGGACAGATGCTCCTCTTCAAAATCCAGCCGTTCCAGATCGCTCAGAAGATCCCGCAGCCACAGGGTCGCCCGTTTGCCCACGGTGGTGGGCTGCGCCGCCTGGAAATGGGTGAAGCCCAGGCAGGGGACGTCCTTCCATTTCTCCGCGAAGGAGGCGGCGGCGTCGATGACCCGGACGAGCTTCTTTTTGATGAGCCGCAGGGACTCCCGCAGGCAGATGATGTCGGTATTGTCCCCCACGTAGCAGCTGGTGGCGCCCAGGTGGATGATCCCCGCCGCCTTGGGGCACGCCTTGCCGAAGGTGAATACGTGCGCCATCACGTCGTGCCGCACCTCTTTTTCCCGGGCGGCGGCGGTTTCGTAGTCGATGTCCGTCAGGTGGGCGCGCATCTCGTCGAGCTGTTCGTCGGTGATGGGAAGACCCAGCTCCTGTTCCGCTTCCGCCAGCGCCAGCCAAAGCCGGCGCCAGGTGGAAAACTTAAAGTCCGGCGACCAGATCTTTTGCATCTCCCGCCCCGCGTACCGGGCGGATAAGGGAGAGGTGTAAACGTCGTTCATGAAAAACCTCGATTCTTTGCGCCTCTGCCGGGGCGTCTGAAACATAATTCAACACGCTATTATAATATATATATTTAGGAAAGTCAAGGATAAGAGAGGGGCGGATGGACTTGCATTTTCCCCGCCGCCGTGGTAGTATAGTATCCGTATCGATACGGAGGAAACGGGATATGGCGTGGCACGAGGCGTTCCGGCGGGAAATGGAAACGGTATTGGGAGCGGAAGCCCCCGCCTTTTTCGCCGCCCTGGAGGAAGCGCCGCGGAAAGGACTGCGCCTTTTGCCCGGCAGGGGCGACGGCGCCGCCCAGAGAGAAGCGCTTCGTCCCTTTCTCGCCTCTCCCATTCCCTTTGCCGGGGACGGGTGGTTTCTGAAGCCCTCCGTTTCTTCCCTGGGCAACCATCCCCTCCACGCGGGCGGGGCGATTTATCTGCAGGATCCCGCCGCCATGGCGCCCGCCTCCTGCGTGACCGTGCGGGAGGACGACCGGATCCTGGATCTGTGCGCCGCCCCGGGGGGCAAAAGCGTCGCCCTGGGCGCCCGCCTGGGGGAAGGCGGCGTTTTGGTGTGCAACGAGCCCTCTCCCGTCCGGCGCAGGATATTGCTGCAAAACCTGGAGCGGTGCGGTGTTCCCGCGGCTGTGTACGGGCTGGACGCGGCGGAAGAGCTGCCGGCGGCGTGGCGGGAAGCCTTCGATCTGGTGGTGTGCGACGCCCCCTGTTCCGGGGAAGGGATGTTCCGCAAGGAGCCGGAGGCGGTGGAGCGGTGGAGCGAGGAGCGGGTGGAAAGCCTTGCCGCCCTGCAGGAAAGGATCCTTGCCCGGGCGGCGGACTGCGTTGCCCCCGGCGGCACCCTGCTTTACGCCACCTGCACCTGGAACAGAAAAGAGAATGAAGAACAGGTCGCCCGCCTGCTTGCCCGGCGGGGGGATCTGACGCCTGCTCCCGCCCCGGAAGCGGTGCGCGCCTGCTCCCGCCCCGGCGTGGCGCTGCCCGGCTTCGACGGATCGTGCTGCCGCCGCTTTTACCCCCACGTCTTTCCCGGGGAAGGGCAGTTCCTGGCGATCCTGGTCCGGGAAGGGACCCGTCCGCCCCGGCGCCCCTTTGCGGAAGAGGGCGGCGGAAAAAAGCGCCCGGAGGAAGCCGTGGCGCGGGACTTTCTGACGACCTTCCTCGCCCGTCCCCTGTCCGGAGAGCTGCTGGAGCGGGACGGACTGTGGTACGCCTCTCTCACCGGCGCGGGGGGCGCCAGCCCCGGCGTTTTGCTGGGCGAAGTGCGAAAAGGGCGCTTCGTGCCCCACCACCGCCTGTTTTTGCTCCGCCACGCCGTTTTCCGGAACACGCTGGAGCTGGACGAGGCGGAGGCGCGGGCGTATCTGTCCGGCGAGGAACTGCCCCGGGCGGGGGACGGATGGGCGCAGGCGCGCTATCTGGGCTGTCCCCTGGGGGGCGTGAAGCTCTCCGGCGGCAGAGCCAAAAATCATTATCCGAAAGGACTGCGGATCCATGTATGACGAATTGACCAAAGTTGATATTCAGAAAATGCAGGAGGAGATCGACGCCCGGGTGGCGATGGGTCCCGAGCTTCGCGCCGCCGTGCAGCAGGCGCGGGAGCTGGGGGATCTCAGCGAAAACGACGAATACCGCACCGCCCGCCGGGAAAAGGCGCAGAACGATTCCCGCATCCGTTACCTGCGGAATATGATCGCCACCGCCCGCGTGATCGACGCGGAATCCGGGGCGGACGAGGTGGGTCTGTTCGACCGGGTGACCCTGTATATAGAGGAAGACGACTGCGAGGAAAGCTACCGGCTGGTCACCACCTTGCGGGAAAACGTGCTGGAGGGCTGTGTTTCCAAGGAAAGTCCCCTGGGAAAAGCCGTTCTGGGCAGGAAGGTGGGCGATCGGGTGGAGATCCGCCCCAATGAAAGCTACAAATACTTCGCGGTGATCCGCGCCATCGAAAAAGGCTTCGACGACCCGGATCTGCCCATTACGTCCTATTGAGGAGGGGAAGACAAGTGAAACGACGCATAACGGCATTGTTTTTGGCGCTGGCGATGATCCTTTCTCTCGCCCCCGCCGTCTTTGCGGACGGGGCGTCCATCGTTCAGGTGGCGATCGACGTGAAGGCGCCCGCGCAGGGGGAGACCCCGGAGGAGCCCTCCGTGCGGCTGTGGAAAAAAACGGATCAGGGCGGCGCCTCTCAAGCGGTGGAGATCCCGAAAACAGACATCTTCATCGACTACAGATGGCAGGAGAGCGGACAGGGCGAAGGCGAGTTTTTCATGGACAAGTTTGAGGACGGGCATACGTATATCCTCACCGTGCTCATCGACGGTCTGCGGAAAGACTACAACGTGAACAACCCCACCCTCTATCTGAACGGGGCGAAAAAGACGAGCGGCTACCAGATGTCCGTGCAGGGGGACGACGTGATCTTCACGCTGACATTCACCGTGAACGCCGGGGACATTGCCCCCGCCGTCGCCGCCACCATCGACGGGGAGATCAAGTCTTCCCTGGATAAGGAGTACGACGGGAAGGACGTGATCCTTGCCGCCGCCGTCACCGCCCCCTTGAAGGGCGTGAGCTACACCTTCCAGTGGTATAAGGACAACAAGCCCGTCGCAGGCGGCGCCCGGGAGCGCCTGATCCTGCACAACGTTTCGGACTCCGGCACCTACGCCTGCCAGGTCACCGCCGCCTCGCCGGGGCTGGCGCCCCGCTCCACCAATTCCGTGCCCCTCACCGTTTCCATCAAGCCCCACCCCGTCACGCTGGTGATCGAGGACGTGGAAAAGAAGAGCGGTGAAAGCGACCCGGAGCTGGTCTACACCGTGGACGGCGACGCCTATGATCCCCTGGAAGGCGCCCTTGTCCGGGAAGAGGGCGAGGCGAAGGGGGAGTATGAGATCGACGTGGGCACCCTCGCCTTTGCGGAGAACGTGGCGGAAAACTACACGGTCACCGTCCGCAAGGGGCGCTTCTCCATCGTGGGAGAGGGGGAAGAGGCGTTCGCGCCGCTGACCGACGTGTCCGACCTGTCTTACCTTCTGGGCAAAAACCAAAGCAAGGTGCGGGTGAGCGCCACCCGGGGCGCCCTGCCCCAGGGCACGGTGCTTTCCCTCTCCGTGGTGAAGGAGCAGGATCGGGAGAAGCTGGAGGAAGCGTCCGGCGGCGTGGGGATCATGAAGTCCCTCACCGTCGCCGTCACCGGCGGGGAAAAGAACGAATTGAACAAAAACGCCGTCCTGCGCCTGCTTCTGCCCCTCACCGAGGAGCAGGAACGCTACGACCCCGCCACCTTGAAAGCCCTGCTCTTAAAGCCGGACGGCCAGGTGGAGCCGGTGGAGGTGGCGCGGGAAAAGGACGAGTTCACCGGGGTGGTTTACCTGGTGGTCAAGATGACTTCTCCCGGTACGCTGGCGGTTTTGAAGGGCGAGCTGCTGCCGGAGGAGCCGGCGGAGGAAGCCGCCCCCGGTGAAACGGGCAAGGGTCCCCGGAAGAGCGCCGGGTGGCTGTGGGCGTTGATCATCGTGGTGGCGCTGGGCGCCGCCGGGGTCATCGTGTACGTGGTGATCCGTTCCAAAAAGGAAGAGGAGCCGGTGAAAAAGTACACGCCGGCGCCGAAAAAGAACACCGCGCCTCCCGCCCCCGCCCCGTCTCCGCGGCAGTCGGGGGAGGCACCCGCCGCCGACGGGGGCGAGACCCGCGCCATCCCCGCCGTCCGTCCCACCCGTGAGGCGCCCGGCAACGGGGAAGCGGGCGAACCCGTGGATCCCCCGCCCGTGACGGGCAGGGTCATCTCCTTTGACGATCTGGAGGATGATTAAACAGGGGCAAGGCGCCCCGGAAAGAAGGAACAGATGGAAAAGAAAGATTCTATGAAGACCGTGCGCGGCTTTGCCAAAGCCGGCGCCATCCTGCTGCGGATCGCGCAGGTGTTGGCTATCATCGGCTTTGTGGGGTTGATCATCGGTCTGGTCAGCCTGGCGGTGATCCCCGCCGATCTGGTGCGGGTCACCGTGGGAACGAACGTGAAGGTGGACGTGAACATGACCGCCATCCTATCCGCCGAGGAGTGGCAGAGGGTGAAGGAAGACGTCCGGCAGAGCATCGCCGTCGACGGAGACGAGGAGCTTGCCGTCACCGATACCGGCGTGACGATCACCACCGACGGCGCGGCGGAAATGACCCGGGGCGATCTGGCGTTTGCCATAATGCCGCCGCTTCTGACCCTGGCGGTGCTGTGGTATTTCTGCCGGGAGCTGCGGAAGGCGCTGGTGAACATCCGTGACGGGCAGGAGCCCTTCACCCGGGAGAACGCCGGACACCTGAAAGCCGCCGGTATCACGCTGCTGGTGGGCGCCGCCGCGCCCGCCGTCGCCACCTGGTTCATCAGGGTCTTTGCCACCCTGCGGGAAGGCGTCGGCATCAACCTTACCATGGCCTTCGCGGGGCTGATGCTCCTGGGGCTTTCCGCACTGTTCAACGCCGTGGCGGACAGCCGTCAGCCCGTGGCGCCGCCCCCCGCCTTTACCGGGTACAGCGGTTATACCGCCGCCCCCGCCCCGGAACAGACGCCGGAGCAGACGCCGGAGCAGACGCCGGAACAGGCGCCGGAGCAGACGCCCGGGGAATCACCTTCCTCGCAAGACGACCCCAACGCCTTTTGAGTGCATAAAAAAAGAATGCGGATCCGCGGATCCGCACTCTTTTTTTTGCGTTTTTGCGCTCAGAGCAGTTCAACCGAGCCGACGCCGATGAGGGCGCCCGTATCCCGGCGGAAAAGGGGGAGCTGTGCGCCGGCAAAGCGCACCCGCACCGTCTGCCCGATGGTCAGGGGCGTTTCTCCGAAGATCACGGCGGAAAGAAGCGCGTCCCCCCGTTTGATCTGCACCGTGGTCTCCATCCCCGCGGGCAGGACGCTGTATACCTCGGCGAGCATGCCGCTCTCTCCCGGAAGGAGCTGTTCCGGGCGCACGCCCAGCGTTACCAGACCGTCCCGGGGCATCTCCCCCGCCCGGTCGGAAAAGGTGAAGCGGGCGTTTTGATCCCCCGCCAATCTCAGCAGGAGTTCTTCCCCGGGCAGCACCTGCGCGGGGAGCAGATTGATGGGCGGCGCGCCCACGAAGGACGCGGCGAAGAGGTTGGCGGGGCGGCGGTACACCGTGAGCGGCGGCGCGCACTGGCGCACCACGCCCTGCTCCATCAGACAGATGGTGGTGGACAGGGTCATGGCTTCCAGCTGGTCGTGGGTGACGTAGAGGAAGGTGCAGCCCGTCGCCAGATGGAGCCGCTGCAGCTCCGAGCGCATTTCCAGCCGGAGCTTGGCGTCCAGGTTGGACAGGGGCTCGTCCATCAGGATCAGCCGGGGACGGGGCGCCAGGGTACGGGCGATGGCGACCCGCTGCTGCTGTCCGCCGGAAAGCTGGGCGGGATAGCGATCCAGCAGCGCGTCGATCTTCACCGTCCGCGCCACCTCCTTCACCCGCTCGCCGATCCGCTCTTTGGTCAGGTCGCCCCCCTGCAGGGGGTAGGCGATGTTTTGATACACCGTCATGTTCGGCCACAGGGCGTAGTTCTGGAACAGAAGCCCGATCCCCCGGCGGTTGGCGGGGACGTTGATGTGCCTTTCCCGGTCGAAAACGGTCTTCCCGAACAGGTCGATGCGCCCGTCCGTGGGGGTCTCCAGCCCGGCGATCATCCGCAGGGTGGTGGTCTTCCCGCAGCCGGAGGGTCCCAGAAGGGTGACGAATGCCTTCTCCTCCACCGTCAGGGACAGGTCGTTTACGGCGCAGACTTCGCCGAAGCGCCGGGTCACGTGTGTCATGGTGATCGCTGCCATAGTTTCTCCGTTCCTATCAGTTGTTGATGGGGTGGCGGGCGCCGTTTCGTCCGGCGCTCTTACGGGATGAGTATACCACGCCAAAGCAAAACATTCAACAGAAAAACCAAGGAAATGGCGCCCCCCGCCCGCCGGAAAACGGGGAATTCCCGGAAAACACCGGGTTTGCTTCTTTCCCTTGCAAAACGGGGAACAGTGTGATACAATGATAAGAACACACCCCGGCGGGGAATCGGAGCAAAAGGAGGAGGCGGCGTGAAGTCGAAGAAAAAGCAGCTCTTCAATCTGTTTGTCTGCGTCAGCTGCGGTGCCGTCGTGATCGGCTTTTTGTTCTTTTCCACCGAGCCCGCGTCCCTCGCCGCTTCCGTTCGGGAGCTGCGGATCGGCTGGCTTCTGGGCGCTGTGGGGTGTATGCCGGTTTATTGGCTTTTGGAGGCGTGGGCGCTGCATATCCTGCTGAAAAAGATGGATCCCGCCCGCCGCTTCCGGGACAGCTTCAAGGTCGCCATGGGCGGGCAGTATTTCAACGCCATCACTCCCTTTTCCACCGGGGGACAGCCCTTTCAGGCGTACGCTCTCACCCGGCAGGGCATGACCGTCAGCGACGGCGCCGTGGGGCTTTTGGGCAGGTTTCTCATGTATCAATCCGCCCTGGTGGCGGTGTCCACCGTGCTGCTCGTCGTGCGGCTGGGGTATTTTCTGGAGCGGGTGCAGAACTTCGCGCTGGTGGTCCTGGTCGGGTACGCCGTGAATTTCGCGGTGCTGGCGGGTCTTTTGGCGGTGGGACTGTTCCGGGGCGCGGCGGAGTTCGTCTGCCGGAACGCCATCCGCCTGGGGGGCAAGATGCGCCTGGTGAAGGACGCGGCGGAAAAAGAAAAGGCGGCGGAAGAGAGCCTGCGCCGCTTCCATGAAAATTTCCGCGTCCTGCTCCGCCACGGCAAACGGATGTGGGCGGGCTTCTTTCTCTCCGTCCTGCAGCTTTTGGCGTACCTGGCGGTGCCCTGGTTCATCTATCGCGCCTTCGGGCTGTCCGGGGCGGATCCCCTCACCATTTTGGGGGCGCAGGGCTTTGTGATGATGATCTCCTCTTTCGTACCCATCCCCGGCGCGGCGGTGGGAGCGGAAGGTTCCTTTTATTTCTTCTTCCGGGGTCTGTTCCGGGAGCGGCTCGCCGTCGCCATGGTGCTGTGGCGGTTCATCACCTTCTATCTGACGGTGGTGGTCGGCGCCGTATTTGCCTTGCAGACGGGGAAAAAGCAGGGCGGCATGCTTGAGAAAGGCGGGTCCATCCATGAAGATCGGTCTGTTCAATGACTCCTTTCCCCCCACCATCGACGGGGTGGCGAACGCGGTGCTCAATTACGCCCGCATTCTGACGGAAAAAGGGGACGCGGTCACGGTGGTCACCCCGCGCTATCCCAACGTGGAAGACGACTATCCCTTCCGGGTCTACCGGTATCCGTCCTTCCGGTTTCCCGGGGAAATGCCCTACCGCATCGGGATGCCCTGGGCGCCGTCCGCCGTGCGGGACGTTCACAAGGAACGGTTCGACGTGATGCACGTCCATTCTCCCTGGGCGTCCTCCGTGATGGCGCACGAAACGGCGCTTTTGTCCAAAAAGAAGATCCCCACCATCCTCACCTACCACACCAAGTTTGACGTGGACATCGACCGCTACATCCAGAACCGGGCGTTCAACGCCGTGGTGCGGGATTTTGTGCTTACCAACATCGGCTACGCCGACGAGGTGTGGGCGGTGTCGGAGGGCACCGTGCCCAGCCTGCGGAAGATCGGGTACGAGGGAGACGTGGTCGTCATGCCCAACGGGACGGACTTTCCCAAGGGCAAAGCCCCCCGGGACGAGGTGGCGGAGATCGACCGGATCTGGCGCACCCGGGGCGAGTATCCCGTGTTTTTGTACTGCGGGCGAATGATGTGGTACAAGAACATCCAGATCATTCTGGATACGTTGAAAAACCTCAAGGACGAGGGGATCGCCTTCAAGGCGTTTTTCGTGGGGGATTCCCCGGATCGCCCCGCCATTGAGTTGTACGCGAAGAAAAAGGGACTGGACGACCGGGTCATTTTCACCGGCGCCGTCACGGATCGGGAAAAGGTGCGCGCCTTTTTCAGCCGGGCGGATCTGTTCCTTTTCCCGTCCACCTACGACACCAGCGGGTTGGTGGTGAAGGAAGCCGCCGCCTGCGCCTGCGCCTCCGTTCTGGTGGCGGGCAGCTGCGCCGCGGAGGGCGTGATCGACGGGGAGACGGGGCTTTTGAGTCCCACCGAAGACGCCGAGGGCTTTACCAAAGTCGTTCTCGCCGCGATCCGCCGCCCCGGGTTTCCGGAGGCGCTTGGCAAGGCGGCGCAGGAGAAAGTATATTATTCCTGGGAAGATTCCGTTGCCGCCGCGCGGGCGCGTTACGAGCGGCTGTACGAAAGCTTTCACAGAAGGGAGAAACGCAAGAGATCATGAAGATCTTACTCTATACGGAAAGCAGGAAATTGCTTCGGCACAGCGGTCTGGGTCGTGCCATCGAGCATCAGGAGAGGGCCCTCCGGGAAAACGGCGTGCCCTTTACCACCTCCCCCAAGGAGGACTATGATCTGCTCCACGTGAATTTCTACGGGCCCAAGACCTTTTTTCTGGTGAAAAAAGCGCGGCGGAAGGGGAAAAAGGTCGTGTACCACGCCCATTCCACCGAGGAGGATTTTCGCAATTCCTACCGCTGTTCCAACGCGCTGGCGCCGCTGTTCAAGTGGTGGATTTGCCGCTGTTACCGGATGGGGGACGCCATCGTCACCCCCACACCGTATTCCAAGCGGCTCCTGGAGGGGTACGGGCTGACCAACGTCCACGCCATTTCCAACGGCGTGGATACCGCCTTCTTTCAGCGGGATGAGGAAGCGGGGCGCGCCTGGCGGGAAAAGCTCCGCCTCGCCCCGACCGACAAGGTGGTTTTGGGGATCGGGCTGTATCTGGAGCGCAAGGGCATCCTGGACTTTGTGGAGATGGCGCGCCGGATGCCGGACGTGAAGTTCGTGTGGCTGGGTCACTTGAATCTGTCCCTGGTGCCCGACAAGATCCGCCGGGCGGTCACCTGCGGCCTGCCCAACCTGCTTTTCCCCGGGTACGTGCCGGCGGAGGAGGTGCGCGCCGCCATGAGCGGGTGCGATCTCTACTGGTTCCCCACCCTGGAGGAGAACGAGGGCATTCCCGCCCTGGAGGCGTGCGCCTGCAAAACGCCCCTTTTGGTGCGGGACATCC
This sequence comes from uncultured Clostridia bacterium, assembly GCA_946645685.1. Taxonomy (GTDB): domain Bacteria; phylum Bacillota; class Clostridia; order Oscillospirales; family SIG627; genus RGIG5579. Next base: position 28,780 of record CAMPCJ010000008.1, read on the forward strand.
CCGTGTTCAGCGAATGGCTCACCGACGGGGAGACCTGCTTTAAGGCAAAGGACGTGGACGGGTTTGAGGAAAAGATCCGCGCCGTCCTGTCCGGCAGCGCCCCCGATCTGACGGAAGCGGCGTATCAGGTGGCACTGTCCCACGACGTGGCACCGGTGGGACGGGAATTGATCAAGGTGTACCGTTCTCTGCTGGGAGAATAAAGAAAAACGAAAACAGAGCTGATCCTACACAGGATCAGCTCTGTTTTTATGCCGTTTTCAAGGGTTTTTGCGGGCAAACAGATCCGCCAGGATCAGCCCCAGACACGCCCCCCGGACGAAAAAGCCCGCACTGGCGCCGAGCCATCCGTACCAGGGCAGGAGGGAAAAGGGAAACAGCCGCAGGATCAGATCCGCCCCGCAGGCGGCGGCCAGGAAAAAGCGGGTGACGCGGGACGGTTTTCCCCCGCGCCCCAAAAGCCGCTTCAGAAGTATGCCCCCTGCCAAAGCGAGCCCGGGCAAAAGAAGGGCGACGAGGACTTCACTGCCGCTCAGCCGGTACAGGAAGGACAGGGCAAAGGCTTCCCACCGGGGCAGCGCCGCCAGGGGCAGATCAAACAAAAGGCGCCAGGCGCCTCCCACCAGCGCATAGGGGTAGAGGGAAGCCAGAACGATATAGAGAGCGGGCACAAGGGACAGGATCTGCCAGACGTCCACCGCAAGGACGGCAAAGCCGTACCGGTCAAGATAGCGTTTCATGCCGCCCCTCCTTCCCCGGTAAGGTACCGCGCGGCAAGATGCGCTTCGTCCGCGGCTTTGTCATCCCGCACCCGGCTCACTTCCGCGCCCGTTTCCGGGTCGAACAGGATCACGGTGACGGCGGCGGGCGGTACGCCCGTCCCCAGGGAGGCAAGGGCGCACAGGGGATTTTTCTCCGGCAGGTTGCCGGCGGGGGAGGTCTCGGTGAACACCAGCAGTCCGTCGCCGCGCCGACCCCGCAGGACGGCGCCCCGTGCCGCCACGGTCTTTTCATAACCGTCCAGATCCACCGCGACCACGTCGCAGAACAGAACGCCCAAGTCGCTGTGGCGGTATTCGTTGATGTAAAGGACGTTCCCCACGGCGGCGCAGCCCCAGTCCCTGCCGAAATCCCCCGGCACCTTCAGGCTGCCGGTGAGGGCGTCCCCCTCGTACAGTCCGTTGGGCAGATAGGCGGAATAGCGCACGCTCAAAGCCGTCCCCGGGATCTTCTCGAACACGTTCACCACGCTGCGGTCGGCAACGTCCGTCACCCGGACGGAGAAGAACAGCGCCACGGCGGTGAACACCAGCACGACCCCCACCAGGGCGTTCAAAGAGAATTTCGGCTCCCGCATAGAAATAACTCCTTTTTTATGGGATAAAACAGACCCGTCGGCTGAAGCGGGTCTGCTTTTTGTATCTTATCGGTCGTATTTGCTGAACGCCTCCGGCAGCTCGGTGCAGTTGTCCACGTGGAACATACCGTTCTTGCCCCAGGCGGCATAGTAGCGCTCGTGGGTGCGCCAGCCGTTGTCGATGGAGCCGGTGCCCTGGGTGATGATGGTGGCGTTGGGATAATGCTCCCGCAGATACGCCACCTGCTCGGCGGGAACGGGCACGTGCTCCATCCACAGCCGCTCCAGCATGGGCAGATCGAAGAGGGGCGAAAAGTCCGTTACGTTGTGCAGGTAGCTCACGTTCACGTCCACCAGCTCCTTGCACTGCGCCAGGGGCGAAATGTCCGTCAGGTTCCGGCTGTTCACGAACAGCTCGATGTAATGCAGGTGCTTCAGCTTCGCCACGGGGGTCAGATCCGACACCTGGTTGTCCACCAACACCAGCAGCCGCAGCTCCTTCAGGTAATCCCCGATGACGGAAATGTCCGTTACCGCCTGATGCCCCAGATCCAGCGCCTGGAGATCGGTGCAGTATTTCAGCACCTGGATGTCGTCGGAGGTCATGCGCCGGTGGCTGTAATTGGTGATGAGGACGGAGAACGCCACCGCGTCCGTTTTCAGCGACCACTGCCCCAGATACACCCGCCACACCACCTTGGTGTTCGGCATCTCGTCCCGGAGAGCGGCAAGCTCTTCGTTGGAAGCGCCGCAGTCGGACAGATCCAGCCGGGCGAGCTTGGGGAAGAGGGGGATCGCCTTGCGGATCATATCCACGGTCACGTCTTTTCTGCCGGAAAGGTCCAGCTCGGAAACGTAGGAGTCATACGTTTTGCCCGCCAGCTCCACGTTCCAGCCGAACGCCACGTTCGGGAACGCGGTGGCAAGAGCTGTCTGCTCCTCGGCGGAAAACGGCTTGCCCCGAAGATCCACTTCCGTCAGAGCGGGCAGGAGGGCGAGCCCCTCTTTCAGGCTGTCGCAGTTCACGTCGGCGCCCTTCAGATCCAGCGTGGTGATATTGTCCTCCAGCTCCATGCCGAAGACGTTTACCCTTGTCACCATCCGAAAGTTCACGCCGGGAAAGTCCGCCCGCAGAGCGTCCAGGGTCGCCCGGGGCACCACGGTGCCGGTAGCGACCACTTCCTTCAAATTCTTCATATAGGGCAAAACGGCGCGCAGCTCGGCAAGATCCCCCAGATCCTTGTCGGACAGATCCACGCTTTCCGCGTCCGTCTCATAGGCGCCGCCGTAGAGGGAGGCGTAGGTGGTATAGATCAACTCGGCGCCGGGAAACGTCTTTTTCAGCTTTTCCTCCGACCGCACCTCCACCCGGTAGGAGCCCAGATCCAGCTTTTTCAGGCGATGAAGCTGGGAAAGCGTCCGGATCACCGTATCCGGATCCTCCCGCACCTCCTCCGTCAGGGTGAATTCCGTCGCGTCCGCGCGGACGGTCTGCCCGTACAGATGGAGGGGACGGACGGCGTAGAAGTAGAACATCAAAACAACGCCGGCGATGAGAATGACGGCGGCAACGATGCCGATGGTCAGTTTTTTCTTGGACAGCATGAAAAATAAGCCCTCTTTCCTTGATTTACGGGGATATTCTATCACAGCTTTTTCTCCTTTTCAACCCAAAAGAGGCGCTTTTTTCCGCAAAAGGAAAAAGTGTCATTGCGGGGCAGTATGGTGGTCGTGTACAGTGTGGGCACCCGAAAAAAGAAATAAGGAGGAAAAACAAAGATGAACGGCATCACCTATGAGATCCAAGTGGATCTGGCGCAGAGCGCCGGGGGGCGCGCTCTCCCGGTCAAGCAGGGGGACGGCGGTACCCGCCGCGCCCACGTCGCCCTCTGCTTCAACGGCGCGCCGGTGGCGGTAGAGGCGAACGATTTCGTCCTGATCAACGCCCTGCGCCCGGACGGGCAGGCGGCGGCGTTTGAAGGGACGGTCAACCGGGACGGTACCCTGTCCGTGCCCTTCGCCGCGTGGATGCTCGCCCTGCCGGGTACGGTGCGGTGCAGCATTTCCGTCCTGAACAGCGCCCGGGAGGAACGCCTCACCACCGGCGCCTTCACCCTGGCGGTGGAAAAGGCGGAATATACCGGGCAGGACGCCCAAAAGGACGAGCGGAGCGACGTGCTGGATAGCCTCATCGCCCGGGTGCAAGCCACCGTCATCCAAAGCGCCCGGGTGGAAGGGGGCGTTTTGATCCTGACCCGGGAGGACGGGACGGAAACGGCGGTGGGAACCGTCACCGGTGCGAAAGGAGACAAGGGCGACAAAGGCGATAAAGGCGATAAAGGCGACAAAGGAGACCCCGGAGCAAAAGGTGACAAAGGGGATCCGGGAGAGCCGGGAGCCAAAGGCGACAAGGGCGATAAAGGGGAAAAAGGGGATAAAGGCGATCCCGGCGAATACGCCGCCGTGGACGACGCGCTTTCTTCCACCAGCGTCAATCCCGTGCAAAACAAGGTTGTCACAAATGCTCTTGCAGCTACCTTACAAGACGCCAAAAACCACACCAACAGAGCAAGAGCTTCAGCAATTGAGTACACCAATCAAGAAGTGGACGGCGTAACGCGGTATATTGACACCAAAGCGGCGGCGACCTTACAAGACGCCAAAGACTATACCGACCATGAAATCGCGACAGTTCCTAAAATCTTTAACGATCCTTCTGCGGTACCGGAAAAAGTCGGCGACCTTCTCATGGTGGACGAATTTATGTTTTTCGCCGCGTCAAACGGGCAGTCGCTCTATTGGGAGCCTGCGAATATTGACAAGGCGACCATTTCCTTTGCCAAAATACAAAAGTTAGTCCGCGCCGGACTTGCCGGTCTGGTATACAAGCCCCACGTTGATACCATTACGGTCAAAAGAGACAACACGGATATCGTGTTCGACGTGCTTGGGATCGACATAGATGAACCTGTCGATTCAACTTATACGCATTCGCTTTCGCTTGGAACGCACGCACTTTATGCGAATCGCATATTTGCCGGAAAAGAAGCATTGTTCTGTTCCGTCGGCGGGCTAACCGCAGGCACCTATCATTTCACGGTATCAGAACAACCCTGGTATGCATCTGATATAGGCAAGTCTTTTCAGTTCACGATCACGCAAAGCCTTCCCGCCGGCGGGCAAATCGTATACAACGGGACGAGAGCATCATCTTTTGGCGGCGCAACGATAACAACGTATGCAAGTGCTTCTTCTGCAGCTGCGATCGAAACGATTCCCCTGACGGAAGGATCGGCAGGGGCGTTGATCGGAGATGTCGGAACAGAAACAAACGAAATGAATGATCTCAGGAATGTTATCTTCGGCAATGGCGACTATACAGTATCGGCAATACGCCAACTGTTGAATAGCAACAAGCCGGCAGGGGAAGTGTTTGATCCTCAAACGGCGTTTGCGCGACCGATCAACGACAATCCAACGAAGAACTCTCCCGGCTTTCTTTACAGTATGGACGAAGATTTCTTGTCCGTCCTTGGGAAAGTGAAAAAGAAAACGGCAACACCCAACGGATTGGTGGAAACGGAAGAAACCGTGTTCCTGTTGTCCATTACCGAGGTATACGGAGGAAATGCCTCTGCCGGAGCCGACGGAACGCCGTATCCGTATTACTCTGACTATTCGGCTCTTGACCATCCGGGGATCGGCTCGGATCCAAACAGAGCAAAACCAGGCAATTATTGGTGGCTTAGATCCTTTGCGCCAATGGATCAAAACTACAAAATAGAAGTCCCATACGCTTGCAATGGTAGTGGAGGCGTTTCAAGATACTTGCAGCCATACCAGGGTACAGGCATAGCGCCCGCCTTGTGTATTGTATAAGGAGAAGCGTATGAGCAACAGCAATCTGGTCAACTACACCAAACTATCGCTCTTCAAGAACAGTCCCCGGAACCACAAGATCGACAAGATCACCATCCACCACATGGCGGGGGACTTTTCCGTGGAGACCTGCGGCAATATCTTCACCCGGATCGGGAAGAACGGCTCCGCCAACTACGGCATCGGCTCGGACGGCAGGGTGGGACTGTACGTGAACGAGTGCGACCGGGCGTGGACAAGCGGCAGCCGGGAAAACGATCACCGCGCCGTCACCATCGAAGTCGCCAACGACTGCAAAGCCCCCTCCTGGCACGTCTCCGACAAGGCGTACGCAAAACTGCTGGATCTGTGCGAGGACATCTGCCGCCGGAACGGGATCGAAAAGCTCACCTTCACCGGGGACGCCTCCGGCAATCTGACCATGCACAAGTATTTCCAGAAGACCGCCTGCCCCGGTCCCTATCTGGAAAGCCGCTTCGGGGAGATCGCCGCGGAGGTGAACCGCAGGCTCTCCGGGGGAAAGGCGCCCGCTGAAAAGACGCCCGTCGTCACCTATCAGGTATACGCCAACGGCAGGTGGCTCCCCAACGTGACGGACAGAAGCGACTATGCCGGGAACTTCGGGCAGAGCGCCAGTGCCCTCTTCGCCTCCGCCGCCGGGGATACCCTGTATTATCGGGTCGCCTTGAAGGGCGGCAGATGGCTGCCGGAGGTGAAGGATCGGGAAGACTTCGCCGGGAACTTAGGACAGCCCTTCGACCGGGTGATGGTGAGAGCCGCCTCCGGGCGGAAGGTACACGTGCAAGCCCACGTGGGGGGCAAGGTGTTTGGCAGATGGCTCCCCGCCGTCACCGGGTACAACGCAAGCGACGCCAAAAACGGCTACGCCGGAAACAAGGGGCAAGCCATTGACGGCTTGTATATCTGGATGGAATAAGGAGGAAGAAAATGAAAGAAACGTTTTGGAAAGGCGCGATCTCGGCAGCGGCAGCCGGCGTCGCCGCGTATTTTCGCGCCCTGGCGGCGCCCGTGTTCGTGCTGATCGCCGTGATGCTGGCGGACTACGTCACCGGGATGACCCGGGCGTGGATCACTCACTCCTTCTCCTCCCGGACGGGGGTGCGGGGCATTGTGAAAAAGGTGCTGTACCTGGCGCTGGTGGCGGTGGGGATGACCGCGGATTTCCTGGTCGCCCGGGCGCTGGCGGACGCCGGCGTTCAAACCGGCTTCACCGGGGCGGCGGGGCTGATGGTCACCGTGTGGCTGATCGTGAACGAATTGATCTCCATTCTGGAAAATCTCTCGGAAAGCGCCGTGCCCGTGCCGCCGTTTCTGGTAAAGCTTCTGCGCCGGTTGAAAAGCGCCTCGGAGCGCCCGTCCGGGGAAGAGGGCGGCGCGCCGGAGGAAAAAGACCGGACGGAATAAAGCGGGAAAAAGCGTCAAAACCCTTGCAATCGGCGGAGGGGCGTGGTACAATCGGATCGGAAACGTTGCACACGCACCGATGTGGAGGAGAAACATGGCAAATCCATTCAAAAGGACGTGCTTTCCCTGCTATGCGCTGCCGGCGGGGGCGAAGCCGGAGGAAGTGCGCGCCGCCGCCGCCCGGGCGATGTTTGACGGGCTGACCCTGCCCTGGACGCCCGCGGCGGATTTTACCTATACCAAGTCCGCTAACATGAAGGTCACCGAGTTCGTCAAGACCGCGGGAACGGAATACGTGGGTCTGCCCTATACCGACGGACGGGGCGGCATTCTCACCTGGCTCCAGTATTTCGATTTTGAGAAAGGCACGTTCGCACCGCCTGCCGACCGGGATTTCAACAGCAACCTGGGCAACTCCTGCGCCAGCGCCGTGGCGAACGGATGGCGCGCCGTCATTCCCGATCTTACCGTGAGCGCCACCTATTCCTTTACCCCCTCCCGCGGCTGTATTCCCGTGGGGGATTATACCATTTCCGATGTGACCGCCGAGGATTTCCGGACGGTGGGCACCCGGGAGACCATCGCCGCCAACGGCAGGGAGAAGATCCTGGAATGCTACGCCCTGTGCAAAACGGCGGACGCCCTTCTGCTGGTGGCGTATCACAGCAACGCGGGCAACCACGCCATGATGGTGGCGGAGGAGCCCACGGTCGTCCGCACCGCCGACGGCGCCATCGACCCGGAGCGCAGCGTGATGATCATCCAGGATCAGCGCTTCCGGCAAAAGCCCCATGCGGTCAACGGGGAGATGCTGCTCATCTCCGGGCGGGTGCGCACCGGCGTCACCTTCGCCCAACTTATCGAGGAGGGGTACATCCCCTTTACCCACGCCGTCTTCACCGGGCAGCAGCCCTACGTTCCCGCCTCCGTGACGGTGGAGGGAGAGGCGGCTTTGGCGAATTGGGACGACCTGATCCTTTCCGCCCCCTATCCGGTGATCGCCCTCACCCTGCGGCAGACGGACGCGGCGGGCAAGGTCTTGCGGGAGGATCGCCGGGTCACCTTTGCCGTGGAATTCACCAACGGCGTCGCCCACCGCTTCCCGCTGAAAAAAATGCCCCTGCCGTCCCCGGCGGACGGCGCGAAGCGCCTGACGCTTTCCGTGATGGTGAACACCGGCGAGGTCTTCACCCCCCTCGT
>CAMPCJ010000009.1 GCA_946645685.1 uncultured Clostridia bacterium
TTCGCTTTGACTTCGATCTCGGCGCCCTTTGCCGGCGCCTCCGCAAAGGTCAGTTCGCCGATGGTGGAATCATAGGTGTAATCCGTAACTATCTGTCCGTCCACGGTCACTTCCGTGACTTCCGCGGGGGCGGTGACGTTCCGGAGGTTGAAGGTCTTGTTCTCGCCGTCCCCCGTTCCGGAGAAGGTGCGGACAGGCTCATCCGGGAGGATCATAACAGGGGTCTCCCCGGTTTCCAGCCCTTCCGTTCTCATTTCAAATTCTTCCCGCAGCGTAGGGGCCTGCGGTTTCTCTTCGCCGCCGGTGGCGGCGGGGGCTTCTCCCTTGCCGCAAGCGCTCAACAGGAGGGCGCAGACAAGGAGAGAGAAGAGAAGAATGAAAAATGTGCGCTTCATCGGTTTCATAGTTTAGCACCCGGCTTTCCGTCGCAGCAAGGATCCGGCTCCGGCGCCTTCTGCGGCTTTTTGGCGGCTTTGGTCACGTCGCCCAGCCCGGTGGTTTCCGAGAAGAGGGCGGCGTTGGTGACGGTGTTCACCACGTCGGTGGGGATAATGATCTTGGAGGCGGTGCCGTCCGCCAGCTTCACCAGAGATTCATACTTTTTCAATTCCAGGATGGCGGCGGTGGGATCGGCCTCCCGCAGGGCGCGGATACCGTCCGCCTCCGCCTGCTTGGCAAGGAGAATGGCTTTTGCTTCACCTTCGGCGCGGGCGATGCGGGCGTCCCGTTCCCCTTCCGCCGCCAGGATCATAGCCTGTTTGTCTCCCTCCGCCCGGGTGATGGCGGCGGCTTTATGCCCTTCCGCTTGAAGCAGGGCTTCCCGCTTGTCCCGCTCCGCTTTCATCTGCTTTTCCATAGCGGACTGGATCTCCTTGGGCGGGATGATGTTTTTCAATTCCACACGGGTGACCTTGATGCCCCACTGGTCGGTGGCTTCATCCAGGAACTGGGTCATCTGTCCGTTGATGGCGTCCCGGGAAGTGAGCGTGCCGTCCAGATCCAATCCGCCCACGATGTTCCGCAGGGTGGTGGCGGTCAGCGTTTCCAGGGCGGTGATGGGGTTGACCACGCCGTAAGCGTAGAGCTTGGAGTCAAAGACTTTGAAATACACCACGGTGTCGATCTGCATGGTGACGTTGTCCTTGGTGATGACCGGCTGGGGCGGGGAGTCCAGCACCTGTTCCTTCAGCGTGATCTTCCGGGAAATGCGCTCCAGGAAGGGAATGAGCAGGTGGATGCCGGCGCTCCAGGTGGTGCGGTAGCGCCCCAAAAACTCAATGACGTATTCAGAAGCCTGGGGTACCACGTGGAGACAGCTGAACAGCAGAAATACGACGACGGCGGCGATGGCGATCCCGATGATGGAGCCGACGCTTAACGACGCGCCGACCAGGAACGTTCCTTGCATAAGATCCACTCCTTTCAAAATGGCGAGGGACTTTACTTATATTTATTATACCATAGCGGGAAAAGGTATGCAAGAAAAAATGGAGAAACAAAAAAAGGAAAGAGGAGAACCTCTTTCCTTTTTTTGAAAGCCACTCTTACTTGAGTTCGGCGGAAGCGCCGGCTTCGGCAAGCTTCTTCACGATCTCGTCGCCGTCGGCCTTGGAAACGCCTTCTTTGATCTTGGAAGGAACGCCTTCCACCAGATCCTTCGCGTCCTTCAGACCGAGACCGGTGATCTCGCGGACAGCCTTGATGACATCGAGCTTCTTTTCGCCGAAGCTGGTCATCACAACGTCGTACTCGCTCTTCTCTTCACCGCCGGCAGCAGCGGCAGCGGGAGCAGCGGCACCGGCGACCGCCACGGGAGCGGCGGAAACACCGAATTCTTCTTCCAGAGCGGAAACAAGTTCCTTCATTTCCAGGATGGTAAGGGTTTTGATCTCGTCAAGGATCGCAGTGATCTTTTCAGCAGCCATTGTATTTTTCCTCCATTAAAAATTCAAAAAAGTTGTTGGTGTTGGGAAGACGCCGATCAGTCGGCGGACTCTTCTTTGTCGATCTTTGCCTGCAGTACGTAAGCCAAGCCATAGAGCGGGCCCATCATGCTGCCCATGATACGGCAGACCATTTCCTCCTTGGAAGGAGTGTTGGCCAGCTCGTTCACCGCATTCGCGTCGATGACGCTGCCGTCGATGAAACCGGCTTTGATCTCAAAGGTCTTGACCTTTTCGGCATATTCCTTCAGGATCTTCGCGGGGGCGATGGGATCGCTCTCGGAGACCGCGATGGCGTTCATGCCTTCCAAGCCCTTGCCGAGATCGGCATAGCCGCCTGCTTCGCAAGCTCTGCTGATGAGGGAGTTTTTGCAAACCTTGTACTCCACCCCGGCTTCCCGAAGGGACTTACGCATCGCGGTGTCCTGCTCCACGGTGATACCGGTGTAGCAGACGATCACGCCCGCGGTCGCCTTTTCGATCTTGCCGGCAAGAGCCTCACAAGCTGCCTTTTTCTGTTCAAGGATCTTTGCGCTGGGCATCTTATTACCTCCATTCGATTTTTTTGAAACAACAAAACGGGCGTTTTCCCAAACGAGAAAACGCCCGATCATACGCGATGAATGCGGTTGTTTCCTCGACAGGCGCCGCGCTTACGAGGTTTCCCTCACCTGTTGTCTCAGGATACAAACGGGAGTGTAACACACATCTCCCTTTTTGTCAAGTGGTTTAGCCGAGTTTCAAAGAATTGACTTTGAAGCCGGGACCCATGGTGGAAGACACCACGCAGCTCTTGATGTACTGACCCTTCGCCGCGGCGGGTTTCGCCTTGATGATGGCGTCCATCAGAGTGGTGAAGTTCTCATTCAGCTTCTGAGCGCCGAAGGACGCTTTGCCGATGGGGCAGTGGATGATGTTGGTCTTGTCCAGACGGTATTCGATCTTACCTGCCTTGGCGTCCTGCACCGCTTTGCCCACGTTCATGGTGACGGTACCCGCCTTGGGGTTCGGCATCAGACCCTTGGGACCGAGAACCTTACCCAGACGACCGATGACACCCATCATATCGGGGGTGGCGATGACCACGTCGAAGTCGAACCAGTTCTCATTCTGGATGCGGGCGACAAGCTCTTCCGCGCCCACGTAGTCGGAACCGGCTTCTTCCGCCGCCTTGGCGTTGTCGCCCTTGGCGAACACCAGGGTGCGAACGGTCTTACCGGTACCGTTGGGCAGAACCACGGCGCCGCGGACCTGCTGGTCGGCGTGACGGGAGTCGACGCCCAAACGGACGTGAAGCTCCACGGTCTCATCAAATTTGGCTTTTGCGCTGGCTACCACGCAGTCAAAGGCCTCTTCGGGTTCATAGACCTTGCGCGTGTCGTGCTCTTTCACACTGTCCAGATATTTCTTTCCTTTTTTCATCTGTCCGCTCCTTTCCTTACTCTTCCACGGTAACGCCCATGCTGCGCGCGGTACCGGCGATCATGGACATCGCCGTCTCAAGAGAACCCGCGTTCAGGTCGGGCATTTTCTGGGTGGCGATGGCGCGGACCTGTTCTTTGGTGAGCTTTGCCACTTTGGTCTTGTTGGGGGTGCCGGAGCCGGATTCGATGCCGGCGCTCTTCTTGATCAAAACCGCCGCGGGAGGCGTTTTGGTAATGAAGGAGAAGGAACGGTCGGCGTAAACGGTGATCACCACGGGGATGATCAGACCGGCGTCGTTTTTGGTGCGCTCATTGAACTCTTTGCAGAAGTTCGGGATGGCGATACCGTGCTGACCCAGAGCGGGACCGATAGGGGGTCCGGGCATTGCTTTCGCGGCCGGGATCTGGAGCTTGATGTAAGCTACTACTTTTTTTGCCATAATGTACTCCTTTCGTGGTGTTGCGGAGACCGAAGTTTTGATCTCCTCCCACTTTCCGTCAAAGGACGGAAAATTTATGCCCTGGCAGGCAATAAATCCATAAAATGTTTCGCGTCAGAACAACGCGATCCAGGCGGAATCCAACTCGATCTTGGTGCTGCGGCCGTGCAGGTCGGCAAGCACTTTGACCTTCTTGAAGTCCGGGCTGATCTCCTCCACGACAGCGGAGGAAATGTGCGCCGCCAAAGGTCCCTCGACGACGCGAACCTTGTCCCCCACCTTGTAGGGCAGGGAAACGGTGGCGCTTTCCACACCCAGCGCGGCAACTTCCTCATCGGTGAGGACGACGGGCTTGGATCCGGGGCCCACGAAGCCGGTGACGCCGGTGGTGTTCCGGACGATGTGCCAGCTTTCATCGTTCATGATCATCTTGACCAGAACGTAGCTGGGGAACATCTTCCGCTCCGCCACGCCGTCGCCGCCCTCTTCCTCGGGCACTTTTTCCATGGGGATCCGGATGTCCATGATCATATCCTGGACCTTGCGGTTCTCCACGATCTTTTCCAGATTCACAGCCACCTTGTTCTCGTAGCCGGAATAGGTGTGAATCACATACCAATGGGGAGTCAGATTGTCTTCTAACATGATCCTCTCCTCAACCGCCGATCTTGCCGAGCCACAAAACGATGTTGGTGAACAACAGATCCAGAACGCCGATGACGGCGCCGGAGATGACCAAAGACACGACCACCACGCCGGTGTCGCGGCTGACGTCCTTGAAGGGATACCAGACGATCTTTTTCATCTCGCTCTTGTAATCCCGGAAGAAGTTGCCGATACGCTTGAAAAAGCCGGGCTTACCGCTCTTCTTTTTCACGGGCTTGGCTTCAGTCTTTTCCGTGACGTTTTTGGTTTCTTCTGCCATTTCGATCCTCCTTCGGACGCTTACTTCGTCTCTTTGTGCAAGGTGTGCTTGCGGCAGAACGGGCAATGCTTTTTCATTTCCAGTCTGTCGGGATCGTTCTTTTTGTTCTTGATGGTGTCGTAATTTCTCTGCTTGCACTCGGTGCAGGCGAGGGTGATCCTCTCTCTCATAACTATCCTCCGAAAACTTGACCGGGTGACCCGGCGTTTATTCTCCCTCACGGCGGTGGGCATAGGTATCCCGTAAAAAAAAGACCCCGAGAGGTTCTTGTATTATACCAATGCCCGGCGTATTTGTCAAGCGTTCCGGAAAAGTTTTTTTCTTTTTTTGAAACGGGGGCAAGATAAGGGCGGAAAGACCTTTTCTTTTTTCGGGGATGGTGGTACAATATAGAACAGAAAGGAAGGAACGAGAAGATGGAAAACAGAGAACTGCTCCGGGCGGTGGATCACACCCTCCTGAAACAAACCGCTACCCGGGAAGAGATCCGGGCGCTCTGCGAGGACGCCGCCCGGTACGGGGTCGCTTCCGTTTGCGTGCCGCCCTGCCACGTTGCCTTCGCTAAAGAGATCCTCGCGGGCAAGTGCGCGGTCTGCACGGTGGTCGGCTTTCCCAACGGAAACACCACCACCGCCGCGAAGGCGTTTGAAGCGGCGGACGCGGTGGCGCGCGGCGCCGATGAGATCGATATGGTCGCCAATCTCTCCTACGTCCGGGAAGGGGACTGGGAGGGCGTTCGGGCGGACATTGCCGCGGTGCGTGCCGCCTGCCCCGGGAAGATATTGAAGGTGATCGTGGAGACCTGCCTTCTGACCGAAGAAGAAAAGAAGAAGCTGCCCGCCGTGGTGTTCGCGGGGGGCGGGGACTTTATCAAGACCAGCACCGGCTTTTCCACCGGCGGCGCTACCTTTGAGGACGTGGCGCTGTTCCGGGCGTGCGCGCCCGAAGGGCTGAAGATCAAGGCGGCGGGCGGCATTTCCTCCCTGGAGGACGCCCGGCGTTTCCTGGAGCTGGGGGCTTCCCGGCTGGGCACCAGCCGCATCGTGAAACTGATCAAACAGGAAGAAGAAGGGAGAAACGGACAATGAACGCTTATCCGACACCGCATATCAACGCCGCACCGGGGGATTTCGCCCCTGCCGTTCTGATGCCCGGCGATCCCAAGCGCGCCCGTTTTATCGCGGAGAACTTTTTTGACGGGGCGCGTCCGGTGAACGACGTGCGGGGGGTACAGGGCTACACCGGTACCTACCGGGGCACGCCGGTATCCGTTATGGCAAGCGGCATGGGGATGCCCTCCATAGGCATTTACGCCTATGAATTGTTCCGCGTGTTCGGAGTGGAGGCGATCTTCCGGGTGGGCTCCTGCGGCGCCATGCAGGAGAACGTTCACGTCCGTGACGTGGTTTTGGGTCAAGGCGCCTGCACGGACTCCCGCTTCGCCCATCAATACCGCCTGCCCGGCACCTTTGCCCCTCTGGCGGATTTTTGCCTTTTGAAAAGCGCCGCGGACATCGCCGGGGAAATGGGCTTGTCCTTTCACGTGGGCAATTTGCTCTCTTCCGATCTTTTTTATAAGGACGAGGAGGGGGTCGCGCCGGAGGACACCGCCTTTGCCCGGTGGCGCAAGATGGGGGTGCTTGCCGTGGAAATGGAGAGCGCCGCCTTGTATATGACCGCCGCCCGGGCGGGAAAGAAGGCGCTGGCGATCTGCACCGTCTCGGACTCCCTGGTCACCGGGGAGTCCACGACCAGCGCCGAGCGGGAACAGAGCTTTACCGATATGATGACCTTGGCGCTGAAGTGCGCCGTGACGCTATGAAAAAGCGGGTCTTTCTCATCGTACTGGATTCCTTCGGCATCGGCGGCGCCCCCGACGCGGCGGATTTCGGAGACGCGGGATCCGATACCCTTGCCGCCTGCGCCGCCACGGGACTGCTTGAGGTGCCAAATATGATCGCTTTGGGGCTGGGCAACGTGAAGGGCGTACAGTGCCTTCCCCGGACAAATCAGCCCCTGGGCGCTTACGCCCGCCTGCGGGAGCTTTCCCGGGGGAAGGACACCACCATCGGGCACTGGGAGATCGCCGGGGTCATTTCCCCCACGCCGCTGCCCACCTATCCCAACGGGTTTCCGGAGGAGCTTCTGGACGCCTTCCGCCGCGCCACGGGCAGGGGCGTTCTGTGCAACAAGCCCATTTCCGGGACGGAAGCCATCCGTTTGTACGGGGACGAGCATCTGGCGACCGGGGATCTGATCGTTTACACCTCGGCGGACAGCGTTTTTCAGATCGCCGCCCACGAGGAGAAGGTGCCCGTGGCGGAGCTGTACGAGATCTGCCGGATCGCCCGCTCCCTGCTGGTGGGAAAGCACGCGGTGGGCAGAGTCATCGCCCGCCCCTTTATCACCGGGGAAAAGGGCTATGAACGAACCCCCCGGCGGCACGATTTTTCCCTGGCGCCGCCCGCGAGGACGCTGTTGGACGCGGTGAAGGAAGCGGGGATGGACGTTTTGTCCGTGGGGAAGATCGAGGACATTTTCGCCGGGCAGGGCGTGACGGAGGGCTGCCGGATCAGCGGCAACGACGACGGGATACGCGCCGCGCTGGAACGGATGGATCGGGATTTTCACGGGCTTTGCTTTGTCAACCTGGTGGACTTTGATATGCTCTACGGCCACCGGAACGACGCCCCGGGATACGCCCGGGCGCTGAACGCTTTCGACCGGGCGCTGCCGGCGATGATGGAGAAAATGGGAGAAGAGGACGTTTTGATGATCACCGCCGACCACGGCTGTGATCCCGCCACGCCCTCCACCGACCACTCCCGGGAGTGCGTGCCGTTTTTGATGTTCGGACCGGGGATCCGCCCCGGAGACCGGGGCGAGCGGGACGGGTTTCACCACGTCGCCGCCACCGTGGCGTCTCTCTTGGGATTGCCGGATCGATTCGGCGCTGTTTCTCTGGCGGAGGGTCAGGATGGACATTCTTTCACTCATTGAAAAGAAAAAGAAGGGGCTCGCCCTCACGGAGGCGGAGATCGCCTTTTTTGTGAAGGGGGTGACGGATCTTTCTCTGCCGGATTATCAGATCGCCGCCTTTCTCATGGCGGTGGTGTGGCGGGGGATGGATCCGGAGGAGACGACCCTGCTGACCCGGGAAATGATGCTTTCCGGGGAGACGCTGGATCTGTCCGTTTTCGGCAGCCGCACCGTGGACAAGCATTCCACCGGCGGCGTGGGGGACAAGACCACGCTGGTGGTGGCGCCCCTTGCCGCCGCCTGCGGCGCCGTGGTCGCCAAAATGAGCGGCCGGGGGCTGGGCTTTACCGGCGGTACGGTGGATAAGCTGGAATCCATACCCGGGTATCGCGCCACGCTGAGCCCGGAAGCGTTTACAGCCATCGCCCGGGACGTGGGCGTGTGCGTCATCGGGCAAAGCCGAAAGCTTTCGCCGGCGGACAAGCGGCTCTACGCCCTGCGGGACGTGACGGGCACCATTGATTCCATTCCTCTGATCGCTTCCAGCATTCTGTCCAAAAAGTTTGCTTCCGGGGCGGCGAACATCGAGCTGGACGTGAAGTTCGGCAGCGGCGCCTTTATGAAGACGCAGGAGGACGCCCGGGCGCTCGCCCTTGCCATGATCGACGTGGGCAAGCGGATGGGACGGACGGTACACGCCGTTCTGTCCGATATGAACGCCCCTTTGGGGTGCGCCGTGGGCAACGCCGTGGAGGTGTGGGAAGCGGCGCAGACCCTGCGGGGAGAGGGTCCACGCGATTTTACGGACTTGTGCGTGACGCTGACGGCGGCACTGGTCGCGCCTGCGCTGGGCTTGTCCCGGGAAGAGGCGCAGGGGAAGGCGGAGGAGGCGCTGACAAGCGGCGCCGGATTTGAAAAAATGCGGCAGTGGGTACGCGCCCAGGGAGGCGACGAGGGCGCGCTGACCGATTTTTGCCGTCTGCCGCAGGCAAAAGAAAAAAAGGAGATCACGGCTCCTTCGGACGGTTTCCTGTATGCCCTGGACGCGGAAAAGGTGGGGCTTGCCTCCATGGCGTTGGGCGCGGGACGGCGGGAAAAGGACGACGTGATCGACCCCGCCGCCGGCATTCTTTTGGCAAAGCGCCCGGGAGATCCCGTGAAGCGGGGCGAGGTCATCGCCACCCTTCTGTCCTCGTGCCGGGAAAAGCTTGCCGGGGGGGAGGAGACGTTCCTTTCCGCTGTGAAGTTGAGCGCGGAAAAGCCGGAGAAGAGGCCTTTGATCGCGCAGATCTTATAAATAAAGGGAGGATATATGATGAAACGGATCTGTTTTGTTCTGTTGCTGCTGACCCTGCTTTTGCCCCTCGCCGCCTGCGGAAGGGAGGAGAAGCGTCCGGAGACGGCAGCCGCCCCGTCTACTGAAACGGCGCTCACCGAGACCGGAGAGATCGCCGCGACGGAGGAGACCGAAGAGGAGCCGGAGACCGAGGAGATCGCCCCGCCGGGTGAGGAGGAGCTTCGGGAGCTGGTGGAGAAAAATCTAGATTGCGTGCTGAGCATTTTTGACGGCGGGTATTTGCAGTATGACACCACGCCCACGGAAAACAAGCTCCACAAGGTCACGGATCCCCGCTTCGCCGATTTTGCCGCCCTGGAGTCTTTTGTCCGGAGCGTCTATATCGAGACGGAGGCGGACGAGCTGCTGTACCGGCAGGTCGTTCCCGGGCACACGCTTTACGTGAACCTGGACGGGGAGCTTTATATCGATGAAGCCGCCATGGCGAACAAAGGCTATTACGTGGACTGGTCGAATTTTGACCTGACGGTGGTTGCGGTTTCGGGCGGATCGTGCCGCTTTACGGTGACTGCCGCCCTGATCGAGCCTGGCCCCGTGGCGGAGCGGAAGCCTTACGTCCGGGCGGGGGAAGCGATTTATGAAAACGACGCCTGGCGCTTGAACGGCACCATCCTGTAAACCAAAAAAGCGGATCTCCGGCTTTGCCGAAGATCCGCTTTTTTGCGCCCCAACAAGATCATTTTAGTACATATTGAACAAATAGTCAAGGGTAAAAACGCCGAAAAATTAGATAAAAGTTTGGTCATTTTGTGAATTTACAAACAAGTTCACAGATGCTATACTACAGATGCAAGGAAGAGAGGGAACAAAAAAAGAAGCAGCGAAAACCCAGTGAGCTTCTCCGAATCCAACCGGGAGGTACGGTCCCATGTACAGAATCGAATCCGCGAGAGACGAAATCTGAGAAAGCGAGGTACGGTCCCATGTTCCACTCCGAAGAGGCGCAGACCCCGATCTGAGAAACACCTGATCCGAAGGGAAACGCCCCTGCACAAGCCCAAAGGCAAAGACGTGGATGAAAACAACACAGACCAGCGAGGTACGGTCCCATGTACAAGTTCTGAAAAGCCCCGGCTTCATTCCAACAAGGAGGTACGGTCCAAAGGAAGTCTTCTGATCGCAAAGACCCGGACAAACGGCAAAAACCCCATCAAACAGGAAAGCAGGTAAAGACCCATGACAAGGCTTGATCCCCCTGACAACACCTGACCCCGGTACCGAAGAAAAACGAAATCGGTACCGGGGTCATTCTTTTTTTGTTTTCAGAAAGTCGCGATCTGGAACAGGTAGCTTTCGCCCGCTGCCAGAGTCAGCTCTCCCGCGCCCACGTTGGCGCTGTAGTAGGTCACGCCTTCCAGCTCCACGGTGGTGGTGTACTCGCCTCCCACGTCCACGATGCCCTCGGTGGTGGTATCGGTGGTGTAAATGAAGATGTATTCGCTCTTGGAGGCGTCGGGCTCCAGCCCGCCGATGGCGGTGATCATACCGTTGTCCAGGGTGGCCTCAAACACGTCCGCGTACGCCTCGGAGGTGATGGCGTCCTGCAGGGTGGCGCCTTCTTTCAGGTCAGCCAGATCCACGGTGCGCTCCTGAATGGAGCCCTCGTCGGCGATGAGCACCTTGACGGTCGCTTCGTCGGCGGTTTCCTCGGTGGCGGTGGTCGCTTCCCCGGCGGTTTGGACGGTCTTTTCCGCCGTTTCGGCGGGGGCGGTGGTCTTCTTTACCGCTTCCTGGCTGCAGGCGGCGAGGCTGAAGAGCATCACCAGCGCCAGGAGAAGAGAGACGATTTTGAGTTGTTTCATGTTTGTTTTTCCTTTCTGTTTTTGTGTATTACGAATCCGTATTTGCGACTGAGCCGTTCCGTGATGCGGCGCATTCCGGGCGTGAGAAGCCAGAGAAAGAGCGCGTTGGAGACGGCGTAGGTCACCGTTACGGGGATCGCCGCGGCAAGGTAAGTCAGATAGCGGACAAGGGAGAAGCCGCCTTCCTGAAATACCGTGGTGAAAACGTCCATCACGGCGCTGTAAAACACGCCGGACAGAACGCCGAACAGCCCTTGAACGAGAGGGCTTTTTTTGATGCCGGGGACCAGGGCGGCAAAGCCGCCGATGGCGCCCCAGGCGAGCATTTGGAAGGGAGTCCAGGGCCCCTGACCGAAATAGAAATTGGAAAGCAGGGCGGTGAGAGCGCCGCAGAGGAAGCCGAATTGACCGCCGAAAAAGGCGCCACCAAGCGCCACCAGCGCCGCCACGGGCTTAAAAGAGGGAAAGGGGGCAAACAGCACGCGCCCCGCCACGCTCATAGCGGTAAAGGAGGCGAGCAGGACGGCAAAACGGGCGCTTATCTTGCCCTCTTCAAAGCGCAGGAAAAAAGGGAGCGTCAGTGCCAGGCATAGAACGGCAGTGAACAGTGCGGCGCGGTTTTCCCCATAGAGGAGAAAGAGAAGCAGCAGAAACGCGGCAAAGACGGTCAGAAGAAGGGGGACGGAGCGTTTCACGGCGCTTTCACCTCCTCCGGCGCAAGGGCTTTCCCGTCCGTGACGCGGGCGGTGGGGGTTGTGAAGAGGTGCAGTTCCCGGAAAAAGAGATCGGTCTCTTCCAGTGCGGCGAATTCGCCGTTGAACAGGAGCGCGCAGCGATCCGCCGTCACGGCGGCGAAAGCGGCGTCATGGGTGACGAGAAGGATGCCGGCGCCTTCTTGCTTCCACCGGGTGAGAAGGGCGGCGAGGGCGGCTTTGGCGCCGCCGTCCAGCCCGTGGGTGGGCTCGTCCAGAAGCAAGACGTCCGGGCGGATCAGAGAAAGCTTTGCCAGCGCCGCCCGCTGTCTTTCGCCGCCGGACAGATCCAGGGGGTGCCGACCGGCGAGGGGGGGAAGATCAAAGCGGGACAGGGCTTCCCGAACTTTTTCGGGAGACGAAACGGAGAGCATCTCTTCCTCCAGGGTCTCCTTCTCAAACAGGCAGCGCACGTCCTGGGGGAGATAGGCGAGCTTCGCGCCGCCGGCAAGACGGCGTTTTCCCCGGACGGGGGAGAGCTCGCCCGACAAAAGGCGCAGCAGGGTGCTTTTTCCGGAGCCGCCTTTGCCCAGGACGGCGACGATCTCGCCCCGGGAGAGGGTCAGATCCAAGCCGGAGAGGAGATCGGGGGCGTTTTTCTCAAAGCGGAAGGACAGGTCGCGAAGGGACAGCAGCGCTTCTCCGGCGCACTTTACCCGGGGAAGGGGAGCCACCGTGTAGGGGAGGGCGGAAAGGGCGCGTTTTCCCTCGCTGTCAGTCAAGGGCAGGGTCTCTTTTTCTCCCAGGGAAAACGCGAGCCGGGCGCTTTCCGGGACGAAGGAGCCCCGCCCGGTGGTCAGAAGGAACCGGGCGGCTTCCCGGGGGGAGCCGTTGAACAGCAGCGCGCCGTTTTCCAGATAGAGGACGCGGTCCGCTTCGGCGAAAAAGGGATCACAGGTCTGCTCCGCCAAAAGGACGGTGCCGCCGCCCTCACGGCGGATGCGGTTGAGCGCTTCCGCCAGATCCCGTTTTGCCAGGGGATCCAGGGTGCTTGCGGGCTCGTCCAGCAGGAACAAGCCGGGGCGATCCGCCAAAAACGCCGCCAGGAGCGTTTTGACTTTTTCACTGCCGGAGAGGGAGGAGACGTCCCGGTAAAAGAGCGGCTCCAACCCTAAAAAACCCGCCGCTTCCGCTACCCGCAGGCGTATTTCTTCCGTGGGCAGTCCCCGGTTTTCCGGGGCAAAGGCAAGTTCCCGCCACACCTTGTCCGTGACCAGCGCCAGATCCGCGTCCTGCCGGAGCAGGGCGGTGCGGGGCGCGCCGCCGGGGAACGAGACGTGCCCGCTTCTCTTTCCGGGCAGATCCCCCCGATTTTGAAGGAGGGACAACAGGGTGGTCTTGCCGCCGCCGTTGGGGGAAAGGATCAGGCACAGTTCCCCCTCCTCCACGGAGAAGGACAGGTTGTCCAGGGCTTTTTTTTCGCCGCCGGGATAGGAAAAGGACAGATCCTTTACTTCGAGGAGCGCCATTGCAGTTTCTCCTTTCGTTCCGCCGCGGCGGGTAAAAATGCCAAAAAGGCGGGCAGGGCGTACCACGCCCAGTGCCCGCTTCGGGCAAGGACGGGATAACAGGTGAAGCGATAGGCGCCGAGACAGTAGGCCGCGAGAGAGAGGCTTGTCAACAGCAGGGTGAGGAAAACGGCGGCGCCGTCTCTGCCCCGGAAGCGGTAGAGCGCGTAGCGGCTCGGCTTTGCCGCGCCGTAGCCCCGCTCTTCCATCCCGGCGGCGATCTCACAGCATTCCTCCAGCGTCAGCGCCACGCCGGTTTGCAGAGCGAGAAAGGCGTTTTTCAAGGTATGTTCCGGGTGGAACGCCGCTTGCGCGGCGCGCGCCTGGCGCATCCGGGTCATGAGTCTGGGGACGAAGCGGATCGCCATGGTGAAAACCAGGGTCGTCCGGGGGAGTACTTTGCCCGGAAAAACCAGAGCGGCATCCGGGGGAAGGACGCGAAACAACGCCTCGCACCACAAGATCACGTTCGCCAGCATGGCGCCGCTGACGGCGCCGTAAACGGCGGCTTCTCCCGTCACGGGAGAGGCGCCCAGGTAAAACAGGACGGTGACGCCCCGATGGGAGATGAGAGGGTTGGTCACGGCGCCGAGGGCGGTCAGCGCGGCGAAGAAAGCCAGGCGTTTCGCCGCAAAAGGCGCGCCGCTCACCTCCCCGTCAAACGCGATCGCCCCCGCCGCCAAAAGCAGGGCGGAGAAGGGATCCTTCGTGAGAAAGGCGAGAAGCAGGATGCTTCCGCCCAGGGCGTAGGAGGAGGCGGGGTGCAGCCGTGAAAGAGCGCTACGACGCATGGCTGCCCACGTCCTTTCCCAGATCCAGGGTGTAGACCCAGAGGACTTCATCCCCATCCGTCAGAGACGCGTCCCCGGCGCTTTTGGATAAAAAGGAGCCGTTCACGGAAAACATCCATCCGCTTTGCGCGCCGCAGTCGAATTCAAATAGGGCGCCGATCCCCTCCACGTAAACGCCCCAGCGGGTGCCGCCTTTGGAGGAGAGGGCGATCTTTTGCGCCCGGCAGTACCGCTCCAGAACGGAGAAGGCGGTGTCGTTTTCATATAGAGTCACTTCCGCTTCCGCCATGACGCCGTCTTCCGGCAGGACGGCGCGGACGGGCTCTTTCAGATCCGGGGAGGCGAGCGCCCGGTCGCAGCGGACGGAAAGCTTCACCGTGCCGACGGCTTCCCCGTCCTTTTGCGGGGAGAAGACGCCGTTTTGCCACAGGATCGCCAGGATCACAAGAAGGAGCGCCGCGGCGGGAAGCAGGAGGCGAAGGATCTTTTTCAACTCGCGCACCCCCTGTCGAACAGCCTTTCACCCCGCTCAAAAAGCTCCAGCGCCGCCAGCGCCAGAAGCGCCTGACAGGTGGCGATGCCGCCGCCTGCCTCTTCCCCTTCTTTGGCGGGGAAGGAGCCGTCCGGCAATTGATAGCGCAGGAGCGCCGTCACGGGGTTGCCGCCCTCTTTCTGAAAGCGTTCATCCGAGGCGGGGTCGATCCCCAGCGCGGTGAGCGCCAATATCACCTGGCTGACGCTCATGGGATTATGGGTGCCGAAGCTTTCGAAACCGCCGTCCGGCAGTTGCTTTTCAGAGAGCAGCTCCAGCCCCTTTTCCACGGCGGCGTCCACCTTTTCCTCTCCCCGGAAGCGGGCGAGCCCGGACAGGGCCATGGCGGTGGTGTCCGCGTCGGAGTCAAAATTGCCAAACACCCAGCCGCCGTCTTCGTGCTGAGCGGCAAGGAGCAGATCGATCAATTCCGACCGGGACTGGGAGGCGTTTTCGGGTACGGCGTAGCCGCCGGCTCCCAGGAAGATCAGCGCCCACGCCACGCCGTTGCATCCCTGGGAGGTAAGGGGCGCGACTTTCCCCCGATCCCAGATGCCGTCCGCCGCCAGGTCGGCGCCGGCAACGTTCCGGGCGTCGTCTCCCAGCGCCAGAAAGCACAGACCGATCCGGTGCCATTCCGTCGCCAGGGAGCGGCTGAGTTTATCCTGTGTTTCATAGCGGGAGGAAACGTAGGCGGTCAGTGCGTCGCGGTATACCTTTGCGCCCTCCGTTCGTCCCGTTCTGGTCAGCGCCAGCGCGATCCAGTCCTGTCCGCTTTGCCCGGCGTTTTCCGCAAGCGCCCGATACAGACCGGGCAGGTCGTGAACGCCCTCCGCCGCCATCAGGTAAGACAGGGTCTTTTCCAGGGGAGAGGACGCCGGGACGGTGGCGGCGGGCAGCGCCCTTTGGGAAGCGGAGCAGCTCCAGAGGGAAAGGAGCAGACACAGACTAAGCACAAAAGAGAGCGTTCGTTTCATGCTTCTTCCTCCCGCTTCGCCGCCCGCGCCCGCCGGGCAAGCCGCGCTTTTTTTCTGCGCTTTTCCCGGTTTTTGTCCAGGCTCGTATTCTTTCTCGCTTCTTTCAGTCCCGCCGCTTCCAGCGCACGGGGCCAGGGACCCAGCGCCCCTTTGATGCGCGCGGCGTCCTCCGGGGAAAAATCCGCCTTTTTGGGCAGGCGGGAAAGCTCTGCCGCTTTTGTCCGCAGCAGTGTGACGGCGTCCATGGTTTTCCCCTTTCGTCATAGGATAAAAAAGCGCCTTTCCGGAAAACGGAAAAGCGGCACAGCAAAAGACCCCGGGCATCTGTCCGGGTGTTTTGACCGTGCCGCCTCTCGTCCAAGCGATCGTGTCCTAAAGAATGCGGCGGTATTCTGACTCATTTCTCACAGTAATGACGGTTGCTCCGGATTCTCACCGGATTTCCGCTTTGATCCACCGGGCAGCGCCCTCGGAACCGCATTCGTTGTATCTCTATCCTACCACGGTGCGAAAAAAATGTCAAGCGGCGCCGGGGGAGGAGGCTTCTCTTGCCTTTTGGACGGGAATATGGTACAATACCGGAAGGGCAGGGACAAGCTCTGCCGAAAAAAGCGAGGACAAACATGGGAAGACGGGACAGACGAAAGGCTTACGAAGAAGAGAACACCCGGAAGAAAAGCGGGTGGAGGGGCGTTTTGCTCTTTATCCTGCTGCCCCTTCTGGCGGCGGGGATCTGGGGCGCGACCCGGCTTTTGGACAAATGGGACGCATCTCTTACGCCTTCCACGCTGGAGGTGGAAAACCGGGAAGCGAGTCAAACGCTGCCGGAATGGATCCTGCCGTCCTTTATCCCCGTGGACGGCACCTCCCGCCGGGGCGAGGCGCTGGAGGGGGTGGAGGGCATCGTCATCCACTACGTGGGCAATCCCGGCACCACCGCCCGGCAAAACCGGGACTGGTTCGCCAATCCGGAATCGGAGGTGTCCAGCCATTTTGTCATCGGACTGGACGGAGAAATTTTGATGTGCGTGCCCCTGACGGAAAAATCCTCCGCCTCCAATGAAGCCAACGGCACCACCCTCTCCATCGAGGTGTGCCACCCGGATGAGACCGGGAAATTCACCCGGGAGAGCGAAGAAGCGCTGGTGAAGCTTTTGGCGTATTTGTGCCGCCGCTTCGATCTGACCGTGGACAAGATCATCCGCCACTTTGACGTGACGGGAAAGATCTGCCCCAAATATTATGTGGAACACGAAGACGCTTACGCCGCCATGAAAAAGCGGGTGGAAGCAAGCCTTAGGGAGGACGCGGCGTGACGGAACAGTCCCTGAAAAGAAAAAAGATCGCAAGCATCATCGCCCTGATCCTGTTCGTGGTCGTCATGGGCACGCTGACCGTGGTGTTCAGCCGCCAGATCAGCGCGTTTTTCCGGGAGCCGGAACGGCTGCGGGATTGGGTGGCAAAGCACGGGGTCGCATCGCGGCTCGCCTTTCTGGGGGTGGTGATCGTCCAGGTGGTGATCGCCCTCATTCCGGGAGAGCCGGTGGAGATCGCCGCCGGCGTTTTGTTCGGCGTTTGGGAAGGTACGCTGATCTGCCTCATCGGCGCTGCCGTGGGAAGCTGCCTGGTCTTTCTGGCGGTGCGGAAATGGGGCGTGAAGGTAGTGGAGTTGTTCTTTCCCGCCAAGGAGCATCATAAACTGAAATTCATGCGGGAAGAGAAGCGGGCGGAGATCCTTCTGTTTCTTCTTCTTTTCATCCCCGGAACGCCCAAGGATCTCGTTTCGTATTTCGCGGGGCTCACGCCGGTAAAATTCATTCATTTTGCCTGGATCACCCTGGTGGCGCGGATCCCCTCCGTCGTCACCTCCACCTGGGGCGGCGACGCCATTCTGGCGGGGAACTGGCTCCTGACCGTTCTGATATTTACCGGTACAGGCGCGGTCAGTTTGCTGGGGATCTGGGCGTACAACCGCATCACCGCCCGCCGCGCCGCAAAAAAAGCGAAAGCGGACGGGGAAGCGGAGGAAAAAAGAGCGCCGGAGCCGGCGTACAGCACGGTAACACACAAAGGAGAAGACGATGCTTGAGATCCGAGATCTGACGAAGGTATACCGACCCAAACACGGCGCCCCCGTATTGGCGCTTTCACACGTGACATTATCCTTCCCCGACCGGGGCATGGTCTTTTTGCTGGGGCGCAGCGGCAGCGGCAAGTCCACCCTTTTGAACCTTCTGGGGGGGCTGGATCGCTATGACGAAGGGGATATTCTGATCAACGGAAACTCCACCGCGGCTTTCAAGCAGCGGGATTTCGATTCCTACCGGAACACCTACGTGGGCTTTGTGTTTCAGGAGTACAATCTTTTAGAGGAATTCACCGTGGGCGCCAACATTGCCCTTGCCATCGAGCTGCAGGGGAAAAAAGCCACGGATGAAGCCGTTTCCCGCATTCTGGATCAGGTGGGGCTGACGGGGTACGGCGCCCGCCGCCCCGGGGAATTGTCCGGCGGTCAGAAACAGCGGGTCGCCATTGCCCGCGCTCTGGTGAAGGATCCCAAGATCATCATGGCGGACGAGCCGACCGGCGCGCTGGATTCCTACACCGGGAAAGACGTTTTGGACACCCTGAAAAAACTGTCCGAGGAAAAACTGGTCATCGTGGTATCCCACGACCGGGATTTTGCCCTGCGATACGGAGACCGGATCATCGAGCTGGCGGACGGGCAGGTGATCTCCGACCGGGAATACTTCACGCCCTCCTCCCCGGCGGAAGAGGCGCCCAAGCCCCGCTTTATGGGAAACAGCGTGATCCTGCCTGGGGGGTATCATTTGACGGAGGCGGATCGGGAGCAGATCAACGCCTATATGGATTCTCTGGCAGCCGGGGAGCTGGCGGTGACGATGGACAACGGGCTTTCCCTTGCCCGGGAGAGCCGTCAGACGCCGCCGGCGGCGGCGCGCACGCCCGCTCCCATCACCCTCATCCGCAGCCGCCTGCCGCTGCGCGCCGCGTTTCGCATCGGCGCGGGGGCGTTAAAGTTCAAGAAGTTCCGGCTGGTGGTGACCATACTCCTGTCCTGCATCGCCTTTGGGCTGTTCGGCTTGTCGGATACCTTCGGCTCCTACGACCACGTGGAGACCTGTACACGCTCCATTCAGGATACCGGGGTCAACTACGCTTCCTTTGTCCGCCTGGAAAGGAAGGGGGACGATCTCTTTCCGTATTGGGATCAATTCACGCCCTCCCTGTCCGAAGCGGATCTCGGGGAGATCCGGGAAAAGAGCGGCGTGAACGTCCGGGGCGTGTTTGCGCCGGGCAACATCTATCAGAGCTTTTCCGATCAATTCGATCCCGACCGGGACTTTACGCAGACGGAGCATAACATTTACGCTCAGTCTCTGGTGGGTTTTGCCCCGCTGTCGCCGGAGGATCTTTCGTCGGGGGCTTTGAAACTTCTCGCGGGAAGGGCGCCTGAAAGGGAAGACGAGATCGTGATCTCTTCCTATGTTTGCGAGACCTTCCGCATCGGCGGATACCGGGCGCCCGCCGCCCCCGACGGTACGCCTTACGAGCCGGTGCAGGGACCCGGGGATATGGTGGGAAAGGTTCTGCGCCTTGCCGGGCGGGATTTTACCGTTTCCGGCGTGGTGGATACGAACATGGATCTGGAACGCTACCGCTTTCTGACGGTCGCCCGGGAAGGGGAGATGGGCCCGAAGGATATGCTGGCGGAATTCGCCATGAGCAGTGAGCTGGAGCATTTGCGCACCTATTCGTTCGCCCAGGTGGGATTTGTCACGGAAAAAGCAATGCAGACCCTTCAGGCGGACTTTCCCGTTTTCCGCAGTGTCGACCGGGGCTACTTCTCCCTGGATTACGAGACGGAGGACGGTTTGACCGGTCTGTGGGCAAACGGGATCGGCCGCCTTTCCGACTGCGACGGATCCCGGATCGTATGGCTGGGTGAGGCGAAAAAGACCCTGGGAGAAAGGGAAGCGGTCATTTCCCTGGATCTGGCGGAGGAGTTTCTCATGAGCGTGCGGGGAGACAAGGCGCTGCCCGATCTGTCTTTGGAAAAAGAAGAAGACCTTGCCGCCCTGAAGGAGGCGCTGGACAAAGCGGAGCTGAAAGAGTTTTACCAAAAGGACGACGAGACGACCGGTGAAGAAGGGGATAATTGGAAGATCGTGGGCGTTCTTCTGCCGCTGCCGGGCAGTACGGCAGCGGAAATGCAGAGCGTCTTTCTCCTGCCGGACGGCTGGTGCGGGGAATTGGTCTCCCGGAACGATACCCTGTATCAGTTCGCTGCGGGCGCCATGCCCGCGGATACGGCGGGGGTGCGCCGGGTCGTGGCGTTTTGCGAGGACGGCAGCGGCGCGTACCGCTTCGCCCTGCAGAATTCGGTGACCTTCGAGCTGGACTCGATCCACGAGGTGCTTGCCGTGGTGGGCAAGGTCTTCTTCGGGCTGGGCGTCGGCTTCGCCCTCTTTGCCGCCATCATGCTGTCCAATTTCATTGCCACCAGCATTCAGTACAAAAAGCAGGAGATCGGGATCCTCCGCGCCATCGGCGCCCGGGGGAACGACGCCTTCCGGATCTTCTTCGCCGAGAGCTTTATCATCGCGCTGATCAACTTCATCCTTGCCGCTCTGGGCACCTTCCTGATCACCGCGAGCTTCAACGCAACCATGCGTTCCGCCGTGGGGATCCTGGTCACCATTCTGCCCTTCGGCATCCGGCAGATCCTTTTGATCTTTGTCATCAGCATGGCGGTGGCGGTGCTGGCAAGCTTCATTCCCGTGAAGCGGATCGCCGGCAAGCGTCCCATTGACGCCATCCGCAACCGGTAAGCAAAAAACAGGCAAGCGCCGCGTGTTCTTTCGGACACGCGGCGCTTGTTTGTTTTTCTTTATGCCTTATCCCGCTCCGGTCCTTTTTTTCTGCCCGGCACGGGGAGGAGCGTCCCTATTTCCAAAGCGACGTGAGCGTGCTTGTAAAGGCTTCAGGGGCAGACGCGGCGGACAAAACGCCGACGCGGCGCAAGGCGGCGACTCCGTGGAGGACGGCGAGAAGAAAATCACGCGCCGCGCCGCCGCCCGCCGCTTGTTCCACCGGGGCGAGGAAAGCGGGCTTCGCCGTCCCCGGCTTCAGGGTGCGCCACACCACGGCGTAAAGCCCGGCGTGGACGTCGGCAAAATCCAGCCAGGCGTCTGCCAGGGAGGCAAGGGCTTCTTCCCCCGTTTTGTTTTCCACCGCTTCCTCCAGGGCGCGGGCAAAGCGCTCTGTGGCGGTTTGCCCGATGCGGGCAAGCAGGGTGGATTCATTTTCCACGTGATTGTACAGGGAGGCGGGGCGGATATTCAAACGGCGCGCCAACTCGTGCATGGAAAAGCCTTCGAAGCCCTTTTCGTCGATCAGGCGAAGGCAGGCGCGTAAAACGTCCGTTCGGGTCAGACCTTGTCGCGGCATTGAGATCCCTCCTTTGTTGCTGAAATCAGTATAAACTAACGGCGTTAGTTTTGTCAAGAAAAAACAACCGCCGGGAGGCGGTTGTTTGGAAGGACGTCAGCGATCTTCCCGGAAGTAGGAGAGACCCAGGGAGGCGGGGGGCTGATTCTCTTTCTTGTTGCGGATGCTGGTGATGACGAGAACCAGGACCGTGATGACGTAGGGGAGGAGCTTTAAAAGTTCCTTTTGCGAAGAGGTGCCGTTCAAAACGAACGCGGCGATCAGGAGAGCGCCGAAGAGAATGGAACCGAAAATGCTGACGGTGGGTCTCCAGAGTGTGAAAATGACCAGGGCGATGGCAAGCCAGCCGAAGGATTCGATGGTGGAGGCGTTTTCCCAAGAGCCCTTCAGATAATCCATGGTGTAGAAGAGACCGCCGAATCCGGCGACGGCGCTCCCCGCGAGGATCGCCCCGTATTTATAGCCGGTAACGTTGATCCCGTCGGCGTCCGCGGCGGCGGGGCTTTCACCCACGGCGCGGAGATGCAGACCGAGGCGGGTGCGCTTTAACACAAAGGAGAACACCAAAGCCAAAGCGATCGCCAGATAAACGAAAACACCGTGAGAAAAGAGGACGCGCAGAACGCCGTTCGCGCCGGGATCATTGACGAAGCCCTTTGAGAAGAGCACGCTCGCCGCGTCAAACCGATCCCGCGGGACGTAGACTTCCATAATAAACTGGGAAAGCCCGGTGCCGAAGGTGGTGATGGCAAGACCGGTGATGTTCTGATTGCAGCGGAGCGTGACCGTCAGAAAAGCGTAGATCAAACCGGTGAAAACGGAAAAGAGAATAGAAAAGCAGATGGAAATGAGGATCAGGGGAAACCAGACGGCGTCCCCGGCGAAAGCCAGACCGTTCATATAGAGCGCTGCGCCGAAGCAGCCACCCGCCGTTCCCATACACATGATCCCCGGGATGCCCAGGTTGAGCTGTCCCGCTTTTTCCATCAGCGTTTCGCCCAGACAGCCGTAAAGCAGGACGACCCCGAGGGCAATAGCTC
Source organism: uncultured Clostridia bacterium (assembly GCA_946645685.1). Taxonomy (GTDB): domain Bacteria; phylum Bacillota; class Clostridia; order Oscillospirales; family SIG627; genus RGIG5579. The sequence goes on from CAMPCJ010000009.1 coordinate 21,943, forward strand.
CGATCAAAAAGTTGGTAAGCATTTATTTTCCCTCCTTTTTGCGGAAGACGATCCGATAGTTGATGAAGAAGGAGCAGGCGATCACGCAGAAATAGATCAAGCCCACCACGATGCTGACAATGGAATTGCTGGTGAGGTGGAAGCCCTGCTGAACCTGACTCATGCCCCGGGTGATGAAGGAAATGAAGAAGCAGGACAGGAACATCAGAAGCGGGTTGAAGGAGGCGAGCCAGGAGGTCATGATCGCGGTGAAGCCCATATTGTTCGTGGTGTCGCCGGAAAGACCCGGCCCCGTTCTGGCGATCAGGAAAAAGCCCACCAGACCGGCGATGGCGCCGGAGAGGATCATGGTGCGGATGATGACCTTCTTGACGTTGATGCCGATGTATTTTGCGGTATTGACGCTTTCACCCACGACGGAGATCTCATAGCCGTGCTTGCTGTATTTGAGGTAGACGAACATGACCAGCGTCAGCAGAACGAAAACGACGACGGTGGGGAGCATATTGTTGTAGATCTTGGGAAGAATGCCGTTTGTCAGCGTGGGGAACTGCGCCGAACCGCTGCTGATCCAGGAGGCGCGGCAGTAAAGCACGATGCCCGTGGCGATGTAGTTCATCATCAGGGTGAAAAGCGTTTCATTGGTGTTGAAGAACGCTTTGAAAAGGGCGGGGATCAGCGCCCAGATAATACCCGATACCAGGGAGGCGGCGAACATCAGCAGCAGGAGAAGCCATTCCGGGATCTTGCCGCCCAGGAAAAAGGACAGGGAATAGGAGCAAAGGCAGGCGATCAGGATCTGCCCGTTGCCGCCCAGATTCCAGAATTTCATTTTGAAAGCGGGGATCAGCGCCATGGAAACGCCCAACAGCAGGGCGGCGTCCAAAAGCAAAAGCCAGATCTTGCGCTCCGTGCCGAAGGCGCCTTTGAAGAGGCAGGTGAAGAAGTAGAGGGGGCTTTCGTCGGAAAAGGCGGCGCAGATCAAACCGGAAAGAAGAAGCCCTCCCGCAATGGCGATGGCGTAAACGAGGATCTTTTTCCAGATCGGGATATTGACCCGTTTGATGATGTGAAAGGGAAGTCCCTGATGCTGCTTCGGCATAGAAGCGGGACCGTTTTTTTGTTCCATGGTGTTCACGCTCCTCTTACTTGTCGGTTTTCGTCATGAGAAAGCCGATCTCCTCTTTTGTGACGCTTCTGGCGTCAACGATACCGGTGACGCGCCCCGCGTTCATCACAAGGATCCTGTCGCAAAGACCCAAAAGAACGTCCAGATCCTCTCCCACGAAGATCACGGCGGCGCCGTCTTTTTTCTGCTTGCTGAGCAGATTATAGATCAGATAAGACGAGTTGATGTCCAACCCTCTGACCGGGTACGCCGCCATCAGCACCTTCGGGGCGGAGGAGATCTCCCTGCCCACCAGCACCTTCTGTACGTTTCCTCCGGAGAGCTTGCGCACCGGCGTGTGCAGATCGGGGGTGACTACCTCCAGCCCTTTGACGACTTCATTGGCAAGGGTTTCCGGGCGTTTGCGGTTCAAAAGGATCGACTTTCCCTTGCGGTAACTGCGCAGCATCATATTGTCGATGATGTCCATGCTGCCTACCAGCCCCATTCCCAGGCGATCCTCCGGCACGAAGGAAAGGCGGACGCCCAGCTCGCGGATCTGCAGCGGCGTTTTATCCCGCAGGCTCATGACCTCGTCCTCGTTGAAGAGGATCTTTCCGTCGTTCACCAACGCGCGGATCTCTTTTTTGCTCTTCCCGGTAAAGTCCACCGGGGTGCCGTCTTCGTAGTGAAACTTTCCCTGTGCGGCAAGGGCGATCACCTGCCCCATGGTCTTATGGAAAAAGGAGACGGGCAGGTTCTTTTTGGGACGATTGAAAATGATCGACCCGGAATCGAGCTTTTGCAGACCGGCGATGGCTTCCAGCAGTTCCTTCTGCCCGCTGCCGGCGATGCCGGCGATGCCGAGGATCTCACCGCTTTTCGCGGTGAAGGAAACGTGATCCAGCACCTTGACGCCTTCGGCGTTGGTGCAGTTGAGATCCACGATCTGGAGCCTGTCCGCCGTGTCTTTGACCTGCTCCCGGTCGATGTTGAGGGTGATCTTTTTGCCCACCATCATTTCCGTCAGCTGCTGCACGTTGGTTTTCCCGGTTTCCACCGTGGCGATGTGCTGTCCTTTGCGAAGCACCGCCACGCGATCCGAGATCTCCATGACCTCGTTCAGCTTGTGGGTGATGATGATGATGGATTTGCCGTCGTCCCGCATGGCGCGAAGAACGGCGAACAGCTTTTCGATCTCCTGGGGGGTGAGCACGGCGGTGGGCTCGTCCAGAATGAGGATGTCCGCCCCCCGGTAAAGAACTTTGATGATCTCCACGGTCTGCTTTTCAGACACGCTCATTTCATATATCTTTTTGTCGGGATCGATGTGGAAGCCGTAGCGGTCACACATTTCCCCGATCGTTTTTTTCGCGTTTTTAAGGTTGTATCCGGACCCGTTGTTGACGCCTAATACCACGTTTTCGGCGGCGCTGAAAACGGGGATGAGTTTGAAGTGCTGATGGATCATACCGATCTTTTGATCGAAGGCGTCCTTCGGCGAGCGGATCGCCGTTTCCTTGCCCCGTATGAGGATCCTGCCGCTGTCCGGATAGTAGATCCCGGCAAGCATATTCATCAGCGTTGTTTTCCCGCATCCGTTTTCGCCGAGAACGGAAAGGATCTCACCGCGAAGAACGTCCATGGAAATGCCGTTGTTCGCCACGAGGGATCCGAAGGCTTTGGTGATGTTTTGAAATTCGATCAATACTTCTTTTGCCACGTATGTTCTCCCTTTAAATAGAAGCGGTAAAAATGACACGTAGGGTTGCCGCGTAAAGCGGCAGCCCTATATGTCCTGGTTTATTGGCTTGGGGATTTATTTGATGGTGATGCCGTCGATGATGACGTCAAAGTAAGGAGCGGAGCGGAATTCGCTTTCGGCGAAGTAGGTGACGCCGCCTTCGGTCTTGATGACGTTGGTCTCGCCCACGAAGGTGCCGTCGTCGTCCACGTCCGCGTTGTAAGCGGTCAGATGGCCTTCCGCGTCAGCGGTGATGTAGGAAGCCTTGCTGAAGTCGGAGGTGTCCGCCAGCGCGTTCTTCACGGTGAAGGTGGCGCAATCAAAGACTTTGAGGGTGCCCGCTTCCAGCTGCGCTTTCACTTCTTCCAGCTTTTCCGCGGTGTCGGGAGCGGCGTTCTTACCAAGATCGGTGAGAAGCACGGACTCGGTAGCCATGGTGCCGGTCCAGTCGTCGGGGATGTTTTCACCCTTCAGGGTGCAGTCGATGGCGTATTCAAAATAGGGAGCCCAGTTGATCCGGGAAGCGACCACGAAGGTGTCCTTGCCGGTAGAGCCGTTGTAAGCGACGTTGGGGATCTTCGCTTCGTCGCAGGCGGTGGGAGCGCCCATGGAGTCGGCGTGCTGGCTGATGAGCTTGCAGCCGTCGGCGATCAGCGCCTGAGCGGTGGTCTTTTCAGCGGTCTCGTCATACCAGGAGTTGGTGTACTGAACTTCCATGGTGGCGTTGGGAACGATGGACTTGGCGCCCAGATAGAAGGAGGTGTAACCGGAGATCACTTCGGCGTAGGGGAACGCGCCCACGTAGCCGATCTTGGCGTTTTCGTCGGAAACGGCGCCGGTATCGTCACCGTAGAGCTCCACGAGCTTCAGACCGGCGGCGACGCCAGCCAGGAATCTGCCTTCATAGATGGAGGCAAAAGCGTCCTGGAAGTTGGCGACGGAAGCGGTGTGGGCGTTGGTGCCGGTGGCGTGGCAGAACTGAACGTCCGGGAATTCCTTCGCGGCTTTGAGCATGTAGGGCTCGTGGCCGAAGGAGTCGGCGAAGATGAGGCCGTAACCGTCGTCGGCAAATTCAGCCGCCTTGTTGTAGCACTCTTCTCCTTCGGGAATGTCGGTGACGATGGTGTACTCCACGCCCTTGTTGCCGCACGCGGTCTTGAACGCGTCGATGAAGTTCTTGTCATAAGTGGAGTTTTCGCCGTGCAGGCAGATCAGAGCGACCTTCAGGTCAGCCTTTTCGACGGGGGCTTTGCTGCCTCCCTCGGCAGGCTTGCCGGTCTCATTGGCGGGCGCCGCGGAGCAGGCGACCAGAGCCAGGATCATGACCAGCGTGAGGAGAACGGAGAGAAACTTTTTCATGGGAGATGCTTCCTTTCAAAATAATTTATGTAAAAAAATTACATACGAGAGAAAAAGAAATCGCGCACAGGACAAACCTATGAGCGAAAGCGGACGCCCCCCTCCGGGGACATTTCATCGATGATCGCCAGGGATTCCACCCGCAGACCGGCCTTCCGCAGCGCGTCGCCGCCCTTCTGGAAGCCCTTTTCCACGGCGATGAGGGCGCCGGCGATCTTGGCGCCGCCCTGCCGGGCAAGCTCCGCCAGCCCTTTCAGCGCTTCTCCGTTTGCCAGAAAATCATCCACCAGGAGAACGGTGTCGCGCCCGGTGAGATACTCCGCCGAGACGGTGGCGGTATAGAAGGTGTTGTGGGTGTAAGAAAACACCTTGGCCTGCAAAAGGTCGCCGGAGACGTTGGCGGTTTTGCTTTTCTTGGCGAAGACCATGGGCACGTTCAAGCGAGAAGCCACGGCGTAGCCCAGGGCGATGCCGCTTGCCTCCACGGTCAGAACCTTGGTGACGGGCACACCGGCGAACAAACGGGCGCCTTCGGACGCCATTTCATTCATAAAGGGCACGTCGATCTGCTGATTCAAAAAGGAGCCGACCTTCAGCACGTGACCGGGCAGAACTTCGCCTTCCCGCAGGATCTTTTCTTCCAGTGCTTTCACGCGCGTCTCCTTTCCAACGAAAAAGACAGGAGGACCCTCCTGTCTGCCAATCTCCTGAAAAAAAGGAAATCGTACCAATAGTCGCAACTTGGCGTGCGGTAGATACTTTCGGGCCATACATCCGAAATTATATTGGCAGATCGTTGTATTAGATTTTCTGACTCCATTATACAAAGTCGAATGGGAAAAATCAAGTCGACAAATTGTCGAAAAAGAGGGGCATTTTCTGTTTCTTCTGTACAAATTGACGAAAGAAAAAGGCGGCATAAGTTGTGCTTTATGCCGCCTTTTATTTTGATCAACTACAATATGTAGTGGTTTCCTTACAGAATGCCGCTCCGATCCACGGGGTAGAGGATGCGCAGCTGGCGCATTTTGCTCTCGTACACCTCGCGTTGTTTTTCCGCCAGGAGCTTTTCCGCCACCTCATCCTTCACTTCCTCGAAGGAGGGCGCCTTGGCGGGGTTCTTTTCATTCACCCGGATGAGGTGGTAGCCGAACTGGGTGCGCACCGGTCGGGAGATCTTGCCGATCTCCAGGGCGAAGGCGGCTTCCTCGAATTCCGGCACCATCTGCCCTTTGCCGAAGGCGCCCAGGTCGCCGCCCCGCTGAGAGGAGGGGCAGGAGCTGAAGACTTTAGCGGCTTCTTCAAAGGTCATCTCACCCTTTTCGATCTTCTCCAGAACCTCGTTCGCCTTGTCTTCGCTTTCCACCAGGATGTGGCTGGCGGAAACGGTCTCTTCTCCCTGAAATTCCTCGGGATGAGTGTCAAAATACGCCTTCACTTCCTCCGGGGTGACCTTAGCTTCCCGCAGCACCTTTTCCACGTAGAAGTTGGCGAGCAGTTCGTTTTTCAACTTTTCCAGCTCCTCCCGGAACTCCGCGTCCTGCTCCAACAGATTCTTCTTCGCGTCGGTGAGGACCAGCTCTTTGTTGATGATCTGCTCCAGCATGATCTGCCGTCCCCGGGGATTGTCATACTCCTTGCCGCGGGGTCCCATGGAGCGGATCGCCCGGGTGACGTCTTCGTCGGTAATGGTTTTCAAGCCTACCTGTGCCAATACGTTTGCCATATTTATATCTCCCTTTTCATCAGTCTCTGTAAACGCTGTCAAATCCGAAATACGCTTCCATGGTGATCCAGTCGCCGTTGTTGTAGAGAACTTCGGCAAGCTCTTTGCCCACGTAGCGGTAATGCCACTGCTCGTAGATGTAGCCCGTTTCATCCGTTTTGTTTTCGGGGTAGCGCTGGATGAAGCCGTATTGCCAGGCGTTTTCGTTCAGCCAGTCCATAACGGGCGCGTTGGCTGGGAGACGGGCGGTATCCCTGCCGGAGGCGGTGATGTCCATGGCGAGCCCGGTGTGATGCTCGGAATGCCGGGGCTTGGCGCTGTAGGTCATCGCTTCTTCCAGGCCGTCGGTCTTCACATAATTGTTGAAGATGGAGGTCTGGTCGGAGATGTTCCGCACGCCGCTCTTGATCTTGAGGTTGGCGTTGATGTCGGCGGGGGCGCCTTTCTTCATTTCAAACCAGGCGCTTTCCGTTTCCGGACGCAGGGAGCGACTCCCGTCGCCGGTGGAAGAGAAGCCCTCGGGCACGGTGTAGCTCTTGTTGACGATGAGAAGTCCGTTTACGGTCGCCAGACCGTCCTTCACCACGATCTCAAAGCCCCGGAAGGTCTTATAGGTGCCGTCGATCAAATTGCCTTTTTCATCAAAGGGGGAGCGGACGGAGAGGGTGACCTCCTTCACGGCGCGCCTGCCGTCGTCAGCGACGGCAACGTAGGTGAGGGCGTAGTCGCCCGCCTTGGAAAGGTCGAAGCTGCCTTCCACGGTCACCGGGTAGGTTTTCCCGGTCTCATCCGCGGCGCTGACCCCTTCCAGCGGGTCGAAGAGCGAGGCGATCTTGCCTTCCACAACCACGGAGGAAAGCGCCTCGGGCGCCTGAATGACCGGGAGGGGAGCGGCGGGCTGCCGCGGGGGCTCCGTGGCGGTTGCGGGAGCGTCCGCTGCCGTTGTTCCGGCGGCGGGGGAGAGAGGAGCGGGCTTTGAGAAGAGAGAGCAGCCGCCCACCACCGCCAGCCCCAGAATGATCAGAAGGATGACGAAAAAGGCGACGCGGTTCGTGCGCTTTTTCCGGCGGGGGCGGCGGTTGGCAGAACCGCTTTGTGCGCGGGGGGCGGGGTTTCTTTGCGGGGCGGGCGTCATTTTGTGCCTTCCTTCCTTTTCAACATATAGTTCCAGCCGTCGCGGCACATATCGTCCACGTTATAGGCGGCGTGCCAGCCCAGCAGACGGGCGGCTTTTTCCGTATCGGCGTAGCAGGTGGCGATGTCGCCGGGGCGCCGGGGGGCGATCACGTAGGGAATGGTGACGCCGCTGGCTTTTTCAAAGGCGTGCACCAGCTCCAGCACGCTGGTCCCCTTGCCGGTACCCAGGTTGATGGCTTCCGCGCCGGTGTGCTCAAAGGCGTATTGCAGCGCCATCAGATGCCCCTTCGCCAGATCCACCACGTGGATGTAGTCCCGCACACCCGTTCCGTCGGGGGTGTCGTAATCGTCCCCGAAGACGCTCAGCCGGGGCAGTTCCCCGGTGGCGACCTTTGCCACGTAGGGGAAAAGGTTGTTGGGGATGCCGTTGGGGTTTTCACCCAAAAGCCCGGTGGGGTGGGCGCCAATGGGGTTGAAGTACCGCAGCAGAACGACGCTCCACTCGGGATGCGCCACGGTCTCGTCCGTCAGGATCTGCTCCAGCATCCGCTTCGTCCAGCCGTAGGGGTTGGTGGCGGAGGTGGGCATATCCTCCCGGAAGGGGACGGGATTGTTCATCCCGTACACCGTGGCGGAGGAAGAAAACACGAACACGTGGCAGTGCGCTTTTTCCATGACCTGACAAAGGGTGACGGTGCCGGAAATGTTGTTCTCATAATACGCCAGGGGCAGGCGGACGCTTTCTCCTACGGCTTTCAGCCCGGCAAAATGGATCACCGCGTCGATGGCGTTTTCGGAGAAAATGCGCTCCATGGCGGCGCGGTCGCGGATGTCCGCTTCATAAAACTTCGGACGCTTGCCGGTGACCGCTTCGATTTTATCCACCACGTCCGGAGAAGAGTTGCACAGGTTGTCCGCGATGACAACGTCATAGCCGGCGCAGAGAAGCTCCGCCGCCGTATGGGACCCGATGAAGCCGGTCCCGCCCGTTACTAAGATCTGCATATCGTGCTCCTTATCAATTATGAAATAATTTCTTGGTTTGGTATTCCGGGTCGCAGGTGAGGTTGATGCCCAGCTTCCGGAAGGTGCCAGCGTCCACTTCGGACAAAATCACCGTGGAGTGCGCCTCGCATCCCCGCAGGAGCGGGATGGCCTCCATGGCGGCGCGGGCGTTTTTGTCGGACGCCGCGGCGATGGAGAGGGCGATGAGCATTTCGTTGGTGTGGAGCCGGGGGTTGTGGTTCCCCAGATTCTCGGTTTTCAGCTTCTGCACCGGCTCGATGACGTTGCGGCTGATGAGGTCGATCTCCTGATCGATGCCGGCGATGCGCTTCAGGGCGTTGAGAAGCAACCCCGCGCAGGCGCCGAACAGATTGGAGGTCTTGCCGACCACCACGGTGCCGTCGGGCAGCTCCAGGGAGGCGGCGGGCTGACCCGTGGCGTCCCGCTTCAACCGGGCGTCGGTGGCGAGGGTGCGATCCTCCGGCGCCACGTTTGCCTGGCTCATGATGATCTTCATCCGGGCGATGGCTTCGTCCGCGGGCAAGCCCTTGCGCTTGTCGCACAGGGCGGTGAAGTAGCGGCGGACGATCTCGTCCCGGCTCGCCTTCTGACAGGCGTCGTCATCGGTGATGCAGTAGCCCGCCATATTCACGCCCATATCCGTGGGGGATTTGTAGGGGCTTGAGCCGTAGATGCGCTCGAACATGGCTTTCAGGACGGGGAAGATCTCCACGTCCCGGTTGTAGTTTACCGTGGTTTCGCCGTAGGCTTCCAGGTGAAAGGGGTCGATCATATTCACGTCGGAAAGATCCGCCGTGGCGGCTTCATACGCCAGGTTGACCGGGTGTTTCAGGGGCAGGTTCCAGATGGGGAAAGTCTCAAACTTGGCGTAGCCCGCTTTCACGCCCCGCTTGTTTTCGTGATAGAGCTGGGACAGGCAGGTCGCCATTTTGCCGCTGCCGGGCCCCGGGGCGGTGACCACGATGAGGGAGCGCTTGGTTTCGATGTAGTCGTTTTTGCCGTAGCCCTCGTCGCTGACGATCTTCTGCACGTCCGCGGGATACCCCTCGATGGTGTAATGCCGGAAGACCCGGATGCCCAGAGCGGTGAGCTTCTGCTGAAATTTCTCCGCGGAGGCCTGCCCGTCAAAGCGGGTCAGCACCACGCTGCCCACGTAAAGCCCACAGCCCCGGAACGCGTCGATGAGGCGGAGGGTGTCTTGATCGTAGGTGATGCCCAAGTCGCCCCGGACTTTGTTTTTCTCAATGTCGCAGGCGTTGACCGCCAGAACGATCTCCGCTTCGTCCTTGAGCTGCATGAGCATACGGATCTTGCTGTCCGGATGGAAGCCCGGCAGCACGCGGGAGGCGTGAAAGTCGTCAAAAAGCTTGCCGCCGAATTCCAGGTACAGCTTGCCGCCGAACTGGTCGATCCGCTCTTTGATCCGCTCCGATTGCAGTTTCAAATACTTTTCATTGTCAAATCCGATCCGTTGCATACGTCCTCCCCTTTATTGTACACATCTTGCGCCTGTTTTGTTCAAAATCAAGATAATCATACCATATTTCGATCTTTATTTCAACAGATCGGGCGAAAAAAATCGGCTCTTTTGCCGAAAAAAAGCCGGATCCCCTGAGGGATCCGGCGAAAACGCTTTGTTCAGATCACAGACCGACGCTTTCCAAGGTGGCGCGGAGGATCTTGCCGCTGTTCTGCACGGCTTCCAGCTCTTCCGGCAAAAGAGGCGGATCGATTTCCCACTTCATGCCGGTCGGCCCCAGCACGCAGGGCAGGGACAGGCACACGTCGTGGATGCCGTAGCGCCCGTGCGCCATGCAGGAGACGGTCATCATAGACTCGTTGTCGCTGAACAGGGAGTCGGCGATGGCGGCGACGGCGATGGACACGGCGTAGTAGGTGGCGCCCTGCCGCTTGATGATCTCGCTGCCGGCGTTCCGCACGTCCTTTTCCACCTGATGGAGGAAATCTTCCGTTTCCTTATCGGTGTAGTGGCGGATGGCGTGCAGATATTCCTTGAACTCCATGCCGCACACGCTGGTGACGCTCCAGGGGAAGACGGAGGAATCGCCGTGCTCGCCGAAGACGTAGGCGTGGATGTTCCTGCCGCTGATCTCCAGACGGCGGGATACCACGGTGCGGAGACGGGCGGTGTCCAGCATGGTGCCGCTGCCCACCACCTGCTTGGGATCCAGCCCGGAGAATTTGATGAAGGCGTAGGTCAGAACGTCCACGGGGTTGGAGACGATGATGTAGGACGAACGGGGGCAGACGGACGCGATCTTGGGCGCCACCTCCCCGATGATCTTGGTGTTGATGGCAGCCAGCTCCAGGCGGCTCTGCCCGGGCTTGCGCCCCACGCCCAGGGTGACGATGACCAGATCCGCTCCTTTGGCGTCCCGGTAGTCCCCGGCGTAAATGTTGATGGGCTTGGAGAAGGAGGTGCCGTGGATGATGTCCATGGCGGCGCCTTCCGCCTTTGCCCGGTCGATGTCGATCAAAACGATTTCCGACGCCATTTCCTTCACGACCATGGTGTAAGCGACGGTGGCGCCCACTTTGCCGGCGCCCAGCACGGCGATCTTTCTGCCCATTTGTTTGCCTCCTGACAGGTTTTCGGGGTGGTTTTAGCTTTCCCGGATATTATAATCCGGGCTTCTTAAAAAAACAAGGTGTTTTTCGATTTTCGTTTATTATAATGAATTACAACGTTTTCGGTATCTTTTGTTCGTAGAAAAATGACCAATCGCCTGCCGGGGAAAAGGGGATGGGGGGGACGGGGCACGGGAAGAAAGCGGCGAAGCAGGAGAAAGGCGGG
>CAMPCJ010000010.1 GCA_946645685.1 uncultured Clostridia bacterium
ATCATATGCGAAGCATATATCATCCGTCCCGACAGGAACGGATATCATTGAAAAATCCACGCTTTCGCGTGGATTTTTCTGGAGGCGCCACCCGGAATCGGACCGGGGATGAAGGTTTTGCAGACCTCTGCCTTACCGCTTGGCTATGGCGCCGTGTGAAATTGGCTTGTGTATTCTACCACGGAGAAAGCGGTTTGTCAAGCACAAATCATCGAAAAAGCCGAGCCTTTGCTAAGTCTTTTTAAGAAAGCAGCCCCTTTGCGGCGGCTCCCGGGATTTCCGATTCACAAAGATCGTTTAATGGTCTTGCTTCTCTTCGATCAGGCGAGCCAAAACAGCTCGCAAAGGTGCCTTTATATTTGCCGGAATTGTTCTGGGCAAGGTAAAATCCCTTGACATTTCCCCGCCTTCGTGTTAAAGTATCGTGAAAGACTGTGATGGAAACGAGTACCGTTGCACCGGGCGCCAAGCGAGCGGGGGAGGGTGTGAGCCCCGTCGTGCCGACAGCGGGAAAATCCTTCCGGAGTCGCGGATCGAAAGGAAACGAGTAGGCTCCGCCGGTGCCCCCGTTACCGGGCGGGCGTATGACGGTACGTTTTTGCATAAGGTGGTATAACAGGATTCCCCTGTCCTTTGCGGGCAGGGGGACTTTTTATGGAGGAGAAGATGATCTACAACAAAGTGGATCCCGATCTGAATTTCGTTCAGCGGGAAAAGAAAGTCCTGGAATTCTGGCAGAAGGAAAAGATCTTCGAGAAAAGCGTGGAGCTGCGCAAGGAAGGGAAGTCCTACGTCTTTTACGACGGTCCTCCCACCGCCAACGGCAAGCCCCACATCGGGCACGTTCTCACCCGCGTCATCAAGGATATGATCCCCCGCTACCGCACCATGAAGGGCTATATGGTGCCCCGGAAAGCCGGGTGGGATACCCACGGGCTCCCCGTGGAGCTGGAGGTGGAAAAGCAGCTGGGTCTGGACGGTAAGGAACAGATCGAGCAGTACGGACTTGCCCCCTTCATCGACAAATGTAAAGAAAGTGTCTGGAAGTATAAGGGAATGTGGGAGGATTTCTCCGGCACCGTTGGCTTCTGGGCGGATATGGAGAATCCTTACGTCACCTATCACAACGACTTTATCGAATCCGAGTGGTGGGCGTTGAAGGAGATCTACAACAAAGGACTGCTCTACAAGGGCTTCAAGATCGTGCCCTATTGCCCCCGCTGCGGCACCCCCCTGTCTTCTCACGAGGTGGCGCAGGGCTACAAGAGCGTCAAGGAAAGAAGCGCCGTGGTGCGCTTCAAGGTCAAGGGAGAAGACGCTTACATCCTCGCCTGGACCACCACCCCCTGGACGCTGCCCTCCAACGTGGCGCTGTGCGTCAACCCCAAGGAAAGCTACTGCAAGGTCAAAGCGGCGGACGGCAAGGTCTATTACCTGGCTGAAAAACTGCTTTCCGCCGTTCTTGCGCCTCTGGCAAAGGACGGGGAAGCGGCGTATGAGATCCTGGAAAAATATGAAGGCACCGACCTGGAGGGGAAGGAATACGAGCCCCTGTATGAAGCCGCCGCGCATCTCGCCGCCCGGCAGCGCAAGAAAGGGCATTTCGTCACTTGCGACGATTACGTCACCATGTCCGACGGTACCGGCGTGGTGCATATCGCCCCCGCTTTCGGTGAAGACGACGCCCGAGTGGGCAAGAAGTACGACCTGCCCTTCGTTCAGCTGGTGGACGGCAAGGGCAATATGACGGAGAATACCCCCTTCGCCGGGCTCTTCGTGAAAAAGGCGGATCCCGAGGTCTTGAAGGATCTCTCCGCCCGGGGACTGTTGTTCGACGCCCCCGCCTTCGAGCATGATTATCCCTTCTGCTGGCGCTGCGATACGCCCCTGATCTATTACGCCCGGGAATCCTGGTTCATCCGCATGACCGACGTGAAGGATCGCCTCATCGCCAACAATAACACCATCAATTGGATCCCCGAATCCATCGGCAAGGGTCGCTTCGGCGATTGGCTGCAGAACGTGCAGGATTGGGGCATCTCCCGGAACCGTTATTGGGGCACGCCCCTGAACATTTGGGAGTGCGAATGCGGCGAGCGCCTTTCCGTGGGCTCCATCGGGGAATTGAAGTCCCTGAGCAAAAACTGCCCGGAGGAGATCGAGCTTCACCGCCCCTACATCGACGCCGTCACCATCCCCTGTCCCCGGTGCGGCAAGGAAATGCACCGCGTTCCCGAAGTCATCGACTGCTGGTTTGACTCCGGCGCCATGCCCTTCGCGCAGCATCACTATCCCTTTGAAAACAAAGAACTGTTCGAGTCCCAGTTCCCCGCGGATTTCATTTCCGAAGCGGTGGATCAGACCCGGGGATGGTTCTATTCCCTCCTGGCGATCTCCACCCTGCTCTTTGACAAAGCGCCCTACAAGAACGTCATCGTCCTGGGGCACGTGCAGGATGAGAACGGGCAGAAAATGAGCAAGTCCAAGGGCAACGCCGTGGATCCCTTCGAGGCGCTCGCCTCCTACGGCGCCGACGCCATCCGCTGGTATTTCTATACCAATTCCGCCCCCTGGCTGCCCAACCGCTTCCACGGAAAAGCCGTGGTGGAAGGTCAGCGGAAGTTTATGGGTACCCTCTGGAACACCTACGCCTTCTACGTCCTCTACGCCAATATTGATAACTTTGATCCCACCCAATACACCCTGGATTACGAAAAGCTTTCCGTGATGGATCAGTGGCTCCTGTCCCGTCTTGCCACCACCGTGAAAGCGGTGGATGAGAATTTGAACGCCTACCGCATCCCCGAAGCCTGCCGCGCCCTGGAGAGCTTTACCGACGACCTGTCTAATTGGTACGTCCGCCGGGGCAGAGAGCGGTATTGGGTTCCGGGAATGCCCCAGGATAAGATCAACGCGTACCTCACCCTGTATACCGCCCTGGTCACCACCTGCAAGATCGCCGCGCCCATGGTGCCCTTTATGGCGGAGGAGATCTATCGCAACCTGGTGAAGAGCGTGTCTCCCGACGCCCCCGAATCCGTCCACCTCTGTGATTTCCCCGTGGCGGATGAAGCGCATATCAACGAAGAGCTGGAAACGGAAATGGCGGAAGTCCTCGCCATCGTGGTGGCGGGCAGAGCCGCCCGGAACGGCGCCAACCGCAAGAACCGTCAGCCTCTTTTCCGTATGATCGTGAAATGCCCCCATCCTCTTACCGAGGATTTGGTGGCGATCGTCCGGGATGAACTGAACGTGAAGGAAGTGGTCTTCTCCGACGACGTGGACGCCTACCTGTCTTACTCCTTCAAGCCGCAGTTGAAAACCTGCGGGCCGAAGTTCGGCAAACAGCTGGGAGAGCTGAAAGCCGCCCTGGCGGCGCTTGACGGCTCCGCGGCAAAGAAGGAGCTGGATGCCGACGGAACGTTGGCGCTCACCCTGCCCTCCGGCAGAGTGGTGCTGGAGCCGGAGGATCTTCTCATCTCCACCCAGCAGAAGGATGGCTTCTTCGCTGTTCAGGACGGCGATCTGGTGGTCGCCCTCGACACCACCCTGACGGAAGAGTTGATCCGGGAAGGCTTTGTCAACGAGATCATCAGCAAGGTGCAGACCATGCGGAAGGAAGCCGATTTTCAGGTCACCGACCGCATTGAATTGGGCGTTTCCGGCAATGATATGCTGGAAAAGCTGGTGCGGGAAAACGCCGATGAGATCTGCCGCGCCACCCTTACGCAAAGCATCACCGACGTCCTGTCCGAGACGCAAAAGACCTGGGACATCAACGGTGAAAAAGTGACCCTTTCCGTGAAGGTCGCCCGCTGAACGTCTTTTCGGGAGGTTAGTTTATGAAACGGCCCCATCGCTTTTTGGCGCTGCTTTTGGCTTTGACCCTCCTGTTATCCGCCTGTCAAAGCGCCTCCCCCGCCTCTTCCGCAGGGGAGACGGAAACGGCTGCCCCGCCCGTTACGAGAAAAAAGACCACCGTCCCCACCGTCGCCCGCCCCTTCCGCCGCGCCGAGCTGGACGCTCTTCCCGTGGCGCGCCCGGATATGACGGAGGAGGAACTGCGGGACGTGTGCGTGCGCTATATGGTGATGATGAAGTCCATTCCCTGGACGCCGGACGCCACCATGAAGTATGCGTGTACCTACGCACAAGCCTCTGACACGTCGGGCAACCTCATCCTTACCGCCGGTAAGATCTATCAGGGAACGCCCTACACGTCCGCCGCCGGAGATCTGTCCTGCTTTCTGGATTTCTATGACGAAGACACCGGCGTTTTGCGCGTGGCGGATCTGAAAAGCGCGGTGGGGAGTGTTTTGGGCAACACCTGCTCCACGGCGGCGGTTTGGAGCTGGGCGCGCGTCTCCCCGACCATCACCTTGAAAGGCGTTCCTTTTATGAACGCCGCCCACGGCTACGTGCCCCTGGGGCCCGTGCAGTATGACTTCACCCAGGACTCCTTCAACCGGGGACAGGACACCAAGGACATCGTCGCGGCGAACGGCGAGGAGACCATGTTCGCCTGTTACGCCCTCTTAAAGCCCGCCAGCGGCGTCATGACCTACCCCCGGGAAACCACCGGGCACGTGCGGATGTGCGTCGAGGCGGCGAAGGTCGTCCGGGACGACGCCGGGAAGATCGACGGCGAAAAAAGCACCGTTTTGTGCGCGGAACAGCATTCCGTGCAGAACGCCGTCAAGGACGAAGTCAACGGCGCCATGAGCGCCATCGGGGAAAAGGGAAAGGTCTATACCTTCCGGCAGCTGTTCAATGCCGGCTACATCGCCTTTGAGATCCCGGAGCTGTGCGGCAGAGCCGCCGTGGAGCCCGCCTCCGTTTCGCTGGAGCTTCCCGGGGGCGATCCCGCCCGCGTCCTGGAAGGCGCCGTCACGTCCAACTATATGATCTCCCGCGTGGACGCCCTTTGGGTGAACGAGAGCGGGGAAGAGACGGAATTGGGGCACGCCCTGGGCTATTGCTATGAAGAAAGAGCCAGAAACGTCCCCGTTTCTTCGATCCTGCAGCGGATCAGCCTTCACCGGCAGTTTCCCGGCTTGAGCGAGATCGCCGTCACCTTCCGCGTCCGTCTGGGCAACGGCGAGACCGTCACGCTGGATCCCGTTTCCGTCCCCATAGACGCATAAGCCGCCCGCCGATACAAAAAGGGCTGTGAGCAGTCGCTCACAGCCCTTTTTGTATACGCTTTACCCGATCTTGTAAAGCTGAGCGGGTCGCCCGCCCGTTTCGTAATTGATGCGGCTCTCCACCTGCCCGGTCTGTACCAGGTGATTCATGTACCGCCGGACCGTCACGGCGGAGATCCCCGCGATCTCCGCGATCTCCTCCCCCGTCATCCAGTCGCCGCTTTCCTTCAGGCGTTCCAGGATGATGGCGCGTGTCTGTTCCTGGATCCCCTTGGGAAGCGCCTCCTTCGGCGCGTCCTTTCGTCCCAGGATCAGATCGATGCTGGCTTGGTTGAGCAACCCGTCCCCCTCCAGCGCTTTCGCCCGCGCGGCGAAGCGATCCAGCGCCTCCCGGAAGCGCTCGTAAGCGAAGGGCTTCACCAGATAGTCCACAGCCCCCAGGCTCGTGGCGGTGCGCAGCGTTGCGGGATCGTTGGCGGCAGTGACCATGATCACCGCCGTCGGGATCTCCCGTTCCCGGATCTTCTGCAAAACGTCCAGTCCGGAAAGCTTGGGCAAAAACACGTCCAATATCACCAGATCCACCGCCTGCCTTTGCAGGAAAGCCAGCGCCTCTTCGCCGTTTCCGCACGTTCCCGCCAGGGTAAAAGCCTTGTGCCGTCCCACGTATTGCTCGTTGATCAAAGCCACCATGGGGTCGTCTTCCACGATCAGTACTTTATACATTGTTTTCTCCTGTTTTCACGCCGGGAAAGGTTATGGTAAAGGACGTGCCGCTTTCCGGCTGGGATTCCGCGGCAAGGGTGCCGCCCCACGCGTCCACCAGCCGTTTCACTTCAAACAGACCCGTTCCCCTGCCTTCTCCCTTGGTGGAGAAGCCCTTTTCAAAAATACGGGCAAGCACCTCCGGCTCCATCCCGGGACCCGTGTCGTCCACGGTGATCAGCAGGGAAGCGGGCGCGCTGTGGATGCCCACGTACAATTCATTTCCGTTTTTCTCTCCGCTTGTACCGTCCATGGCGTCCAGGGCGTTGTCCACCAGATTGCCGATCAGGGTGATCAGAACGTCCTCCGGCACCCGCACGTCGTCCCGCCGCAGGGTACTGTCCTTTTGCAGGATCAGCTTCACGTTCACTTCCGAAGCCCGGGCGGTCTTTCCGATGAGCAGAGCTGCCACCCCGGGCATTTCCAGCTGCCTGGTGATCTGCCCGATGGATTCCCGCTGCACCAGCGTGATCTTTTCAATGTATCGAATGGCGTCCTCCACGTTTCCCATCTGAAGCAGACCCAGGATCACGTGGAGCTTGTTGGTGAAATCGTGGTTGTTGGCGCGCATGGAGTCCACCAGGAACCGCGTCCCCGCCAGATCCTCCGCCATCCGGGTAAATTCGGTGCGGTCGTGGAGAATGCCCACGGCGCCCCGGATCCGTCCGTCCTCCTTCACCGGTACCCGATCCAGAAGAATATCCGCCCCTTCCACGATCCGTACCGGCACCCGGCTCTCCTTTTCCTCCGGCAAAGGACTTCCGAACAGCTTTTCCACGTTTTCCGGCGACGGCTGCCCGTTCAAAAGCCGGGAGGCGGCGGCGTTCATGAATTGCACCCCGCCGTCCCGATCCACGGCGATCACCCCTTCGTCCAGGGATTCCAGCGTGTTTTCCCGGATGCGGTACATGGCGGAAAAGGCGTCCGGCTCGTATCCCAAAAGCCGCTCCCGGATCCGCCCAGCAATGCGGTAGGAAATGAAGAATTCTCCCAAAACCGCCAGAGCGGTGGCGCCCAAAAACAGCGCGATGATCCGTCCCGTCCGGGCGCGGATGCTGGACAGGAGCATAATGGACATGACGAAGCCCACCGGTTCATCCCCGTCTCCCCGAATGGCGGCGTAAGCGCGGCGCTGAACGCCGGAGGGACCGTTTTCGTCCACGGTGTAGGACCAGCCGTTTTTCTCAAAATCCGGCGCCGTCCCGTCAAACGGCGTGCCGATGAGGTCGTGGTTGGAGTGATACAGCCGCACGCCCCTCTCTCCCACCACGCTGATCACGTCGATCTCCCCCAGGGATTCCTTCAGGGTGTCAAGGGCTGCCGTCAGATCTTCTCTTCCGCCCCTCGCGGCGTCTATGACCGGGCGGGATTGGGATACCGCCTCCGCCACGTTCTTTAAGTTCATATCCCGCATCTCGGCTTCCTCTTTCAGGTTCACCGCGAGCCCGAGTCCCCCCAGCACGGCGGCAAGGGACAGGATGATGATGAGCTGCGTCCGGAAGATGAAGCGCCGGAAGTGCAGGGGCTTTTTCGTTTTGATCCCCACGTTTTTCTCCTTTTTGATTCGATGGTACCATCATAGCGTAAAACAGGTAAAAAAAACAACTTTTGAAAGTAAAAAAAACGAAAACAGAAAAAATCGTGTTCTTTTCTTTCGTAAAATTGATTTTTTTTCCGTCCCGGATAAGATAAAAGCGTCGGCAGACAAAGCAAGCGTCTCCGGCGGAAAGAGGAAAAGAAAATGGCTTCGATTTTTGAAACGGTTATGCTTGTCTGCTTCGGGCTTTCCTGGCCTTTGAACGTTGTAAAAGCATATAAGGCACGGACGGCGAAAGGCACCAGCCTTCCCTTCCTGCTTCTCATCATCACCGGCTATGTGGGCGGTATCGCCGCAAAGCTTATCAGCGGGCAGATCAACTACGTGCTCGTGGTGTATTTGATCAATCTGGCGATCGTCCTGGTCAACCTTTTAGTCTATATCAGAAACGTCCGGCTGGATCGTAAGACCGCCGCACCCGCCCTTGCCCCCCGCGCCGCCGTTCCGGCTCGCGCCTGACAGATCGAAATAAGAAGGAGAAAAGTGCCATGAGAGAAGTCAATACCTTTACCAAAGAAGAACGGGACGCCGCCGTCCGCTTTGCGGACGCCATGGGATTGAACCTGGTAAAAGAGGATAACAAAAAGAGTGAAGCCGTGCGCTTTGCGGAAGCGATGGGCTTGCGCCGGGCAGAAGAGCCCGCCCAAAAACGCCGGGAAGAGAAGGATCATCCGGCAGGATTCGGCAAGCTGGCTCCCAGCCTGGGCTGATCCGAAACCGAAAAAGAAGACCGTGCCGTTGGCACGGTCTTCTTTTTTCGACTTTTGCTTCTTATACGTCGATATGGATGATCCCCTTGTCGTCCCTCGTCAGTTTCGTGCCGAAGGGCGCCGAGATGTGCTTGAGGGTCTCAAAGATCCGCTTGCCTTCCTCCCCGTCGGCGGGATAGGGGATGCCCTTGAAGGTACGGGGCTTGTGAAAGCCCAGCCCCACGGGCATCAGCTCCGCCTCCGTCAGCTTCCCGTCCTCGAAAGCGAGGTAGGGGATCACCGTGAGAAAATGCTCCAAAACGGTGTGCTGACCGATGGTCCACCCTTTGTTCCGGGCGGCGAGCGCCTGAGGGCCGGAGGTCTCTTCGATCCGGAAATAATCCAGCATGTCCGCGGGCTGCCGCTCCACCATGTTGGACTGGAAGCAGAAATTGCCCAGGGAGTAGAAAATGGGTTTGCCGTTGTAGATCTCGATGGGCTTGAGCTGATGGGTGCCGCCGCCGAATACCACGTCCGCGCCGGCGTCGATCACGCCCCGGCAGAATTCCTCCGCGTAAGCGGCGTTGCCCTGCTGATTGCCCCCGTCAATGTCGTGGGTGTGGAACATGATCACCACGTAGTCCGCAATGAGTCTGGCGTCGGTGATGGCGTCCTTGATCCGCTTCATGTCCCGCTTGTCGCAGGCGGTGGCGATGCCCTCCTTCCCGTCGGGGGAGAGGGCGATGGACAGCCCGCCGAATTCCATGGTGCCCTCCGGCAGCGGCGGGCGGAAGCCCTGCGCCCGGGAGATCTCCTCATAGGCGTTGATTTGAGACGCCTGGGCGATCTTTTTCATCTCGTCCATGTGTTCTTGGGTGAGCAGGAGCTTTTTGGAGTGCCGCAGCGCGTTCACGCCGGGGCGCCCCGGCAGATCCTTGGAGGCGTACCCCGCCCGGGCGGCGGGATGGAAGGAAGCGGAAACGGCGATGAACGCCACCCTGCCGCCGGGCAGATCCCGGTAGACGGGCTTCGCCGCCTCAAACAGGTCTTCCCCCGCGCCGGCAATGGCGGTGCCGGTCACCTTCACGTTTTCCACCGTCTCCAGAAGCCCGTCCGGGCCCAGATCCATGGTGTGGTTGTTGGCAAAGCCCAGGTAGTTGAAGCCGAAATCCAGGATCTGTTCCAGCACCCGGGGCTCCGCGTTCATCCAGGTGCCGCCGCTGTAAGCGGAGCAGTAGGTGTCCCAGTCGGTAACGCAGGTCTCCAGGTTGGCGAAGCGCGCCTGCCCCTTGGCGATAAAGGCCTTTATCTCGTCCAGACCCGGATACCCTTCCCGGGGATACCCCTGGATCAGGATGGAATCACCGGTGCCCGTTATGGTCATTTTCATATTTGTCTCTCCTCTCAATCGAAGTTGAAAAACATTTCTTCGTCGTTGTAAACCGTTCCCGGAATGTAAAACAGAAAGTATTCGTGGGCGCTCCCCGGAGGCGCCTCTTCCGGATCCTCCTGGGTGCCGTCCCCCTCGTTGGGCACGGCGCTTCCCTCGAAGAAGATCCTGCCCTCTTCCCGAACGACCCGGTTCACGCCGTAGTTGAGGTATACGTCCGCGGAAGCGACCTCCACCAGCACCACGACGCCCTTTTCATCGGCGATGATCCGGGCGGTGTCATCGGCGGATAAACCGGCAAACGCGCCGCGGCAGTAGGACAGATCCGCCTCGGAACGGATCACCCGGGCCTCGTAGCTGCCGGGGTCCTTTACCAGACCGGTGTCCCCCTGACCCCGCCAGGATTCCACCTGGTCGGTGATGTCCGTTTCCTCGATGATCTCTTCCTGTTCCCGGATCTGTTGTTCCACCGTGCTTTCTTCGGTGAAAGTCCCGCCGGATGCAGGGGCGGTACCGCCCTTCCCGCAGGCGCAGAGGGCGCCGAACAGGGCGAGAGATACAAGGATCGCCGGAATGCGTTTCATACTCGATCTCCTTTTGTCAAAATGAATACTCATCACGGGGATTGTACCATATCTTTGTTTTTGCTTCAAGGCTTCTTGAGAAAATTTCATAAAACTATTGATTTTCCTTTCGTTCCGTGATACAATACAATATAGGAAATACGTTGTATGGAGTAGGGTTGAGTTTCGCCCTACTCACTTTTCTATGAAGCGAGGAAAACGCATGGCGGCAAAGAAAAACCGCGGCAAGGTGGCGCAGACGGTCTTCGACCTGGCGCGCCCCCTGGTGGAAAGCATGGGACTTGTCCTGTGGGACGTGGATTTTTTTAAGGAAGGCGCCGAATACGACCTGCTGGTGACCATCGATAAAGACGGCGGCGTGGGGCTGGAGGATTGCGAAGCGGTCTCCCGGGCGCTGTCCCCCCTGCTGGACGAGGCGGATCCCATCGAAGAAAGCTATTGTCTGGAGGTTTCCAGCGCCGGGCTGGAGCGGGAGCTTGTCCGGCGGGAGCATTACCTCGCTTATCTGGGAAAGGCGGTCACGGTAAAGCTCTACGCGCCCCGGAACGGCAGGAAGGAGCTCACCGGCGCCTTGTCTTCCTGCACGGAGGACAGCCTGACCCTGACCACCCCGGACGGCGACGTGACGCTGCCCCGGACAGAGGTGGCAAAGTGTACCGCGGCGGACGCGGAGTAAGATCAAATGCGGCGCGTGAAAAGCGCGAGGAAAGGAAACGGAAAAATGATCAACGCCAATAACGAGTTTTTTGACGCACTGGACGCTCTGGAACGGGAGAAGGGCATTCCCAAGGCATTCCTTCTGGAAAAGATCGAAGCCGCGCTTCTGGCGGGCTACAAGAAGGAAAACAACAACGAGACCAACGTTCGTGTGGAGATCGACGGGGAAAAGCGCACCATCCGTATGCTCCGGCAAATGACCGTGGTGGAGGAGGTGCAGGATCCCGCGTGCGAGTTCACGGCGGACGACGCCCGCGCCCTGTCCAAATCCCGCCGGAAGAATTATAAGACCGGGGAAATGGTGGAGATCGAGATCAAGCCCAAGAACTTCGGGCGCATTCCCGCTTCCACCGCCAAGCAGGTCATCGTCCAGGCGATCCGGGAAGCGGAACGGGATCGCCTCATCGAAGAGTATGAGGAAAAGAGCGAGGGCATCATCACCGGCACCGTGCAGATCATCGAGCGCGCCACCGGCAACGTGATCCTGGAATTTGACGATACCCAGGCGGTTTTGGTGAAGGACAAGCAAATGCCCACCGACCACTTCCGCGTGGGCGACCATATCAAGGTCTACGTGTGCGAGGTCAAGAAGGATACCCGCAACCCCATCATCGTCCTCTCCCGCACCCACCCCAACTTCATCAAGCGCCTGTTCGAGGCGGAGATCCCCGAGATCCGGGACGGCACGGTCATCATCGAGTCCGTGGCGCGGGAGGCGGGCAGCCGCACCAAGGTGGCGCTCTACTCCCGGGATGAAAACGTGGATCCCATCGGTGCCTGCATCGGCTTGAAGGGCACCCGGAAAGCGGCGATCCTCAAGGAAGTTCCCGGGGAAAAGATCGATCTGGTGAAGTACAGCGAGGATCCGGCGGAATTCATCGGCGCAAGCCTTGCGCCCGCCACCGCCCTGGACGTCACCGTTCACGAGGACGGCAGCAGCACCGTTCTGGTCGCGGCGGATCAGCTTTCCCTCGCCATTGGTAAGGAAGGGCAGAACGTGCGCCTGGCGGCAAAGCTCTGCGGTCATAAGATCGACATCAAGGCGCAATGACGGCGAAAAAGATCCCCCTGCGCCGCTGTGCCGGCTGCGGGGAACAAAAAGAAAAGCGCGCCCTGATCCGTGTGGTTCGCACCCCGGAAGGGCAAGTGACGGTGGACGTCACGGGCAAGGTGAACGGGAGAGGCGTCTATCTCTGTCCCGACAGCGCGTGCGTCGCCAAGGCGAAGAAGGCAAAGCGGATCGAAAGGGGATTGGACGTGCCCGTCCCGGAAGAGATCTGGCTGCGCCTGGAGGAAGCGGCGCATGGCAACGGATAAGCTGGCGCTTTCCCTGGGGCTGGTTCGCCGCGCCGGGAAGCTGACCATCGGCACGCCTCTGGTGCTGGAAGACCTGCGCCGGGGCAGGGCGGCTCTGGTGATCCTGGCAAGCGACGTCAGCGAAAACGGATCGAAAAAGATCCTGGCGCTTTCTTCTCACCGGACGGTTTCGGTGAAAAAGTGCGATCTGACCAAAAGCGAGTTGGCGCACGCCGTCGGCGTGGAGCGCAGCGTGGCGGCGGTCGCCGTTCCGGCAGAATTTCTCACGTTAGTTTCGGCTTCTCTGTGAGGCCGCTTGGAGGGTTTTTATGGCAGAACAAATCAAAATGAAGGTCACGCAGCTGGCAAAGGATCTGGAGATCCGTTCCAAGGATCTGGTGGAGCTGTTCAGCGCGGTAAAAATGACCAAGCAGACCGGCGGTACCCTGGAGGCGGATGAGATCTCCTTTGTGATCCAGACGCTGATGGACCGGTATCCCGTGGAGGATATCAACGGGTATATCGACGGCAAGTATCAGGTGCCCGACACCGCCGCGGAGATCGCCGCCCGTGAAGCGGCTGCCCGCGCGGAAGAAGAGCGCGTGGCGGCGGAAAAAGCTGCCGCCGAGAAGGCGGAGGCGGAGCGCCTTGCCGCCGAAAAGGCTGCCAAAGAAAAGGAAGAAGCGGAAAAGAAAGCCGCCGCGGAAAAGGCTGCCAGAGAAAAAGAAGCCGCGGAAAAGGCGGCGAAGGAGCGTGCCGAGGCAAAAGCCGCCGCCGAAGAGAAGAAAAAGCAGTCCATGGCGGATCGTTTCGACCGGGCGCGCAGCGGCATGGGCAAGGGTGCGGAAAAGCCCGCCCCCGCGAAGGAAGAAAAGAAAGGGAAGCGCACGCCCTCCGGCGCTCCCGTTCCGGACTATGCCGGGCCCAAGACCGAATTTGTCGCCAAGAAGAAGGAAGTCCGCATCATCGATACCAAGATCGTGGATATCGACCTTTCCAAGTACGATGAGAAGAATTACGATTTCGGCGGCGACTCCCGCCGCCGCAGACCCGCCCGTCCCCAGCGCCGGGATAAAAAGAAGCGGGGCAACGCGCCCGTGGTGCGCGCCAACATCCCGGAAAAGATCTATTTGCCCGAGACCCTGATCGTTTCCGAGCTGGCGAAGGAGCTTCGCGTTCCCACCGGCGACGTCATGAAAAAACTGATGATGATGGGCGCTATGGCGACCGCCAACCAGACCATCGATTTTGATACCGCCGCTCTGGTGGCGGACGAGTTCGGCTCCTCCGCCGAGCCCCTGAAGGTGGTCACCATCGAAGAAAAACTCATTGATGAAACTGCCGACGCGGAAGAAGAGCTGGTGAGCCGCAGTCCCGTCGTCGTCGTGATGGGTCACGTTGACCACGGTAAGACCAGTATTCTGGACGCCATCCGTCATTCCAACGTCACCGCCGGTGAAGCGGGCGGCATCACCCAGCACATCGGCGCGTACCGCATCGAGGTGCAGGGCAAGCCCATCACCTTCCTGGATACCCCCGGTCACGCCGCCTTCACCGCCATGCGCGCCCGGGGCGCCCAGCTTACCGACATCGCCGTTCTGGTGGTGGCGGCGGACGACGGCATTATGCCCCAGACCATTGAAGCCATCAACCACGCCAAGGCGGCGGGCGTTTCCATCATCGTCGCCATCAACAAAATGGACAAGCCCGGCGCCAACGCCGACGCCATCAAGCAGGAGCTTACCAAATACGACCTGGTGCCCGAGGAATGGGGCGGCGACGTGATCTGTGTTCCCGTTTCCGCCGTGACCAAGCAGGGCATCCCGGATCTGCTGGAAAACATCCTCCTGGTGGCGGAAATGAGCGACCTCAAGGCAAATCCCGCCCGGGAAGCCAAGGGCGCCGTCATCGAAGCCCGGCTGGATAAGGGACGCGGACCCGTCGCCACCCTGCTGGTGCAGAACGGTACCCTCCACACCGGCGACGTGATCATTGCCGGCGGCGCCGTGGGGCGTGTGCGCGCCATGACCGACGACAAGGGGAAGAGCGTGAAGGAAGCCGGTCCCAGCGTGCCGGTGGAGATCCTGGGTCTCGACCAGGTCCCCGGCGCGGGCGACGTTTTCAACGCCGTGCGGGATGAAAAAATGGCTCGTGAGCTCGCTTCTCAGCGGAAGAACGATCAGAAGGAAGCGGAACTGCGCGCCAACTCCAAGGTCAGCCTGGAGGATTTCTTCAATCAAATGAAGGAAGGCGTTCAGACCCTGAACGTCATCGTGAAAGCCGACGTGCAGGGCAGCGCCGAAGCCGTGAAGCAGTCTCTGGAAAAACTCAGCCGGGACGAGGTGAAGGTGAAAGTCATTCACGCCGCCGTGGGCGGTATCACCGAAAACGACGTAATGCTCGCTTCCGCCTCCAACGCCATCATCGTGGGCTTCAACGTGCGGCCTGACCGGGTGGCGATGGATACCGCCGCCGCGGAAAAGGTGGACGTACGTACCTACCGCATCATCTACGAATGCCTGGAAGAGATCGAAGCCGCTATGAAGGGTATGCTGGCGCCCACCTACAAGGAGGAGATCCTCGGTCAGGCGGAAGTCCGGCAGACCATCCACGTGCCCGGCGTCGGCACCATCGCCGGCTCCTACATCCTGGACGGCAAGGTCACCCGGCAGAGCCAGATCCGCGTCCTGCGGGACAGCGTGGTCATCTTCGAGGACAAGATCTCCTCTCTGAAGCGCTTCAAGGACGACGTGAAGGAAGTGGCGCAGGGGTACGAATGCGGCATCGGTTTGGAAAAATTCAACGACATCCACGTGGGCGACGTGCTGGAAGCCTTCGTGATGCAGGAAGTCCGGGAATGATCCCGGGGAGATCGGTATGAATCACAGACAGGAGAGGATCAACGACGGCGTCGCCCACACCTTGAACGAAGCCCTGCGGGAGGTGAAGGATCCCCGCATCGCCTCGTCCTTTGTGACGGTGAACGGCGCCCGGGTCACCCAGGATCTGAAATACGCTAAGGTTTATTTCGGCGCCATTCTGGGGGATCCCGCCGAGGTACAGAAGGGGTTGGAAAGCGCCGCTGGGTTTCTCCGCTCCACTTTGGCGAAACGGTTGAATTTACGGCAGACCCCGGAACTGATCTTCATTCACGACACCTCCGCCGCGCACGGCGCGCACATCGCACAGGTTTTAAAGGAGCTGAACGTTCATGGAATTGAAAACGACGGAACTGGCGCAGATCGCGATCCGTCTCGTTGACCCCGCCTTTGACCGGGTGCTGGTGGCTTGCCACCGCTCTCCCGACGGGGACACGGTGGGATGCGCCTTCGCCCTGACCCACGCCCTCCGCTCTTTGGGCAAGCAGGCGCGGGTGTGGTGCGCCGACCCGATTTCCGGGGATTTCGCCTTTCTGGCGACGGAAGAAGCGGATCTGCCCTTCTTTCAGCCGGAGCATTTCGTCGCCGTGGACGTGGCGGCGCCGGATATGCTGCCCGGCGCGGACTTTGCGGATAAACTCGACGTGGTGATCGACCATCACCGTACCAACGACCTGCCCGGCACCTACCGGTATATTGATCCTTCCGCCGCCGCCTGCGGCGAGATCCTTCTGGAACTGTTCGGCGCCATGGGCGTGGAGGCGGACGTGTATATCGCCCGCGCCCTTTACACCGCCATCGCCACCGATACGGGCTGCTTCCGCTACTCCAACGTGACGGAAAACACCTTCCTTTGCGCCGCGTTTTTGGCGCGGAAGGCTCAGAAGGGCGACCTTTACCGGATCAATAAACACTTCTTTGAGACCAAGTCCCGGCATAGAATGAAATTGGAAGCCTTCGCCGCGGAAAAAGCCGAGTTTTACTTCGGCGGAAAAGCGGCGTACCTTTCCGTCTCCCTGGAAACGCAAAAAGCCCTTTGTGCCGTTTATGAGGATCTGGATCCCCTGATCAACGTGATCCGTCAGGTGGAAGGCGTTTTGGTAGCCGTCGTGGCAAAAGAGCGGGAAGAAGGCGTCTATAAAGTGTCCGTCCGCAGTGAGGCGGGCTTTGACGCATCGTCCTTCTGCGCTCTGTTCGGCGGCGGCGGCCACCTCGCCGCGGCAGGCTGCACCGTCAACGGAACGGAAGACGACGTGCGGACGCGTCTGGTGAACGCCATCCGGGAGAAGCTGTCTTGAAAAGCGGCGTTTTGATCATCCATAAAGCGGCGGGCATGACCTCACACGACGTGGTGAGCGTTGTCCGTCGTTTGTTTTCCACGAAAAAAGTCGGACACACCGGCACCCTGGATCCCAACGCCACCGGCGTTTTACCCGTTTTGGTGGGCAACGCCGTAAAAGCGGCGGATCTTTTGCCGGATGAAAAAAAGGTGTATCTGGCGACCCTTCGCTTCGGCGCTTCCTATGATACGGAAGACGTTTGGGGAGAAAAGACCGGCGAAAGCGCCGCCCGCACCGACCGGGCTGCCTTCGAGGCGGCTTGCCGCGCCATGGAGGGCGCGTCCCTGCAGATCCCGCCGATGATCTCCGCCGTAAAGATCGGCGGCAAAAAGCTCTATGAATACGCCCGCGCCGGGATCGCCGTGGAGCGGAAAGGGCGTCCCGTCTTCGTGTACGGGATCACGCTTTTGTCCTTTTCGCCGGAGGAGGCTGTCCTGCGGGTGGTCTGTTCCCGGGGCACCTACATCCGAACGCTCCTTTGCGATCTGTGTAAAAAGTGCGGCGTGGAAGGCGCTATGAGCGCCCTGGTGCGGGAGGAAAGCGGCGGCTTCGCCCTTGCGGACAGCGTGAGCTTAGAGGAATTGGAACGGTTGGATCCTGCCGCCCGGGAAGCGCGGCTGATCCCGACGGAACGGCTTTTTTCCGCCCTGCCTGCGGTGGAACTCCCCCCCTTCTATGACAAGCTCATCGCCAACGGTCTTGCCGTTTTGCAGAAAAAAATGAAGATCTCTCTTTCCACCGGCGCCCGTGTCCGGCTCTATCGGAACGGCGCGTTCTTCGCCCTGGGCGAAGGGGTGGAGACCGCGGAGGGCGCCGCCCTGAAAAAAATCAAAGATTTTCCTTCCGACCCCATGAATTGAATAGCCGCCTCCTTTCCCGGCGAAAATAGAAACAGATTCTATTTTCAAAGGAAGGGAAGCAATGAAAGCAGTCATTTTAGCCGGCGGACGGGGCGAGCGCCTCCGTCCCCTCACCGATACCCGTCCCAAGCCCCTGGTGCCCGTTCTGGCGCGCCCGGTGATGGATTACGTTCTGTCGCTGATCAGTCACCACGGCGTCACGGAAGCGTTCGTGACCACCCATTACCTCGCCCATCAGATCCGGAACCGCTACGGAGACGAGGCGTTCGGGATGAAGCTCCATTATGCGCTGGAGGAAGAGCCTCTGGGCACGGCAGGCGGCGTGAAACGCCTGGAAAACGAATTGAAAAGCGAAGAGTGTTTCCTGGTCATCAGCGGCGACGCTCTTTGCGACTTCGATCTGGATCGCGCCTTCGCGTTCCACCGGGAGAAAAAGGCGGACGCCACCGTCATCCTCTCCAGCGTCAAAACGCCGCTGGACTACGGCGTGGTTCTGCTGGACAGTTTTGAGAAGATCTTTTCTTTCTCCGAAAAGCCGGACTGGTCGGAAACCTTTTCCGATCAGGTGAACACCGGCGTGTATATCCTGTCTCCCCGGGTGCTGGAAAAGATCCCGGCAGGGGAAAACTTCGATTTCGCGTCGGATCTGTTTCCCCGCCTTCTGGCGGATGGAGACGCTCTCTTCGGCTATAAGGACGAAGGGTATTGGTGCGACATCGGACTGCTTCCCGCCCTGTATCGCTGCAACCGGGATCTCATCCGGGGCAAAGCGCGGATCTATATGGATCCGGCGGGATCGGTTCTGCCCACCCGGGACGGAGACGGCGCTTACTTTGTGGCGGAAGGCGCCCGGGTGGACGACGAAGCGCAAATCGGGCCCGACACGGTCATCTCCCCCGGCGTCGTTTTGGCAAAGGGCAGCCGGGCAAGCGGCTCTTTGATCATGGAGCGCGCCCGCCTGGAGGAGGACGCCGCCGCGGAATGTGCCATTCTCTGTGAGGACGTGCGCCTGAACACCGGCGCCGCCGCCCTGCCCGGCAGCGTGGTAGGGGCGGGGAGCGTTCTGGAAAGCGGCGCCCGGGCGGAAAACGGCGCCACGCTGGCGCCCCGCACCACGCTCACCGCGCCCCCCGTCTTTTCCCGCAAAAGCTTTGCCTTTACGGAGGAGGGCGTGGCGGAAGACGGCGTTCCCGGGGTCAGCCGGGGCGGCGCCGAGCGGCTTGGCAGCGCCTTTGCCGCCTATTATCAAGGGGATATCGGCGTGTTCCGCGCCGCCGCCTCTCCCGGCGGCTCCTACTTCGCCTCCGCCTTTGCCGCCGGCGTTCAGCGGGGCGGTCGAAACGCCCGCTTCTTCGGCGCCGGCGATCCCTCCCTGGCAGGCTTTACCGCCGCCCATCTTCGCTTGCCCACCGTCCTGGTGGACGGGGACGGCGACCGGGGGCTGATCCGGGTCTTCGGTACGGACGGGCTGCCGCCCCTGCGCCGGGACGTGGTCAAGCTGGTGCGCCTGGCGGAGGAAAACGTCAGCTCCGTGAGCGGAATGGGACTGCTCCTGCCCCGAGAAGCCCCCGTGGCGGCCTACCGTGACGCCCTCTGCCGGGAACTGACCCGCAGCGGCGAGCGGCTGGCAGTCAGCTTCTCCGGCGAGCTTTCCGAACGGCTTTTGGAAAGCGCCGTGAGCGCGGGGATCGCCGCCTACCACAGCCGGGAGCGCAACGGGCTCCACGCGGAGGTCTTTCCCGGCGGCGTGAAGCTGTTTTTAGATCGGGAAAGACTTGCGGAAAACGAAAAACTGCGCCTGTTTCTGGTGCGCTGCGCCCTGGCGGACGGCAGACGGTTCTTCACCATCCCGGAGGATTTCCCCCAGATCATACGGGATGAGATCACCGCCGCCGGCGGAAGCTTCGCCGCCTTCACGCTCCGGCACACCAACCGGGATGAGGGCGCCGTCCGCCGGGACGCCTCCCGGGAGAGATGGCTCTTCGACCCGCCCTTCCTGGCGGCGCGGGCATTGGGACGGCTCAGGGGCATGTCAGACGATGCCATCCGGGAAACTTTCCGGTCCCTGCCCGATATTTTCGTCACCGAATTGCACTACTACCCCCGGGAGGATAACAAAGCGAAACTGTTGACCCTGGCTGGAGAAAAAGCCGGGAAAGAGAAAAATTTACGCCTGGTGCCCGGCTTCTACGGCATCCGCATCATTTCCGAAGCCTTAAGCCTGGAAGCGGCGCTGGATCAGGCGTTTGAAACGAGAGGAAGATTATATGACATCGAAAAAAACATCGGGGAAGGATAATACCCTTCCCGTACATAAGAAAAACGGCGTGAAAGGCGCCAAACCCCCGCGCCGGGGCAAGGCGGAAGAAAAAGCGCCTGCCCGCGTCAAGGGGAACAACAAGGGGAACAAGAGAGGGGACAGCCGTGCAAAGGCTGTCAGAAAGCCCGTTCACACCGCCCCCGTCCGGGAGAGCGCCGCTCGCCCCGCACCCCGGAAAAAGAAGGAAAATACCCGTGCCCGCCGCGCCCTGCCCGACCTGCCCGTGCGGGTCATCCCCCTGGGCGGGCTGGGGGAGATCGGCAAGAATATGACCGCCGTGGAATGCGGGGACGACATCATCGTCATCGACTGCGGCATGGGCTTTCCCGACGACGGGATGCTGGGCGTGGATCTGGTCATCCCCGACACCGCCTATCTGGAAAAGAACGCGGATAAGGTGCGCGGCATCTTCGTCACCCACGGCCACGAGGATCACATCGGCGCCATCCCCTACGTATTGCGGAAGATCCATACGCCCATCTACGGCACCGCCCTGACGCTGGGTATCGTGGAGAACAAGCTGGTGGAGTTCGACCTGGCAGGCCGTGCGGATCTGCGGGTCACCGCCGCCCACGACACCGTGAAAGCGGGCGTCTTTGAGGTGGAGTTCATCCCCGTGAATCACTCCATCCCCGACGCCGTCGCCTTCGCCGTCCACAGCCCCTGCGGCACCTTCATTTTCACCGGCGACTTCAAGATCGACTCCACCCCCATCGACGGGGATATGATCGACCTCACCCGCTTCGGTGAATTGGGGAAGGAGGGCGTCACCGCCCTGTTCTGCGACTCCACCAACTGCGAGCGAAACGGCTTCACCCCCAGTGAACGCACCGTGGGCACCTCTCTGGAGCAGATCTTTTACGATAATCCCAAGCGGGTCATCGTGGCGACTTTCTCCTCCAACGTCCACCGGGTACAGCAGATCATCGACGCCAGCGTCAAGCACGAGCGCGCCGTGTGCATCCTGGGGCGGAGTATGATCAACATCGTCACCACCGCTCAGAAGCTGGGCTATATGAAGATCCCCGACCATACCCTCATCGAGCCGGAGGAGATCCGGCGCTTCGCCCCCCATCAGGTCACCCTCATCACCACCGGCTCCCAGGGAGAAGCCATGAGCGCCCTGTCCCGTATGGCGATGGGCACCCACCCCACCGTGAAGCTTACCCCGGAGGATATGGTGGTCATTTCCGCCCACCCCATCCCCGGCAATGAGAAGACCATCAACAACATCATCAACGAGCTTACCCGCAAGCAGGTCTCCGTGGTGTACGATCAGATCGCGGAAGTCCACGTGTCCGGGCACGCCTGCCAGGAGGAGATCAAAATGATCTTCGCCCTCACCCGTCCCCGCTTCTTTATGCCCGTCCACGGGGAGTATAAGCATCTGGCGCGGAACGCCGCTCTGGCGGAATACGCCGGCATCCCCCGGGATCACATTTTCATTTCCGACATCGGCAGGGTATTGGAGTTCTCCGACCGCGGCGCCGCCGCCCGCTTCACCGGCACCGTCCCCGCCGGCAAGATCCTGGTGGACGGCTTAGGCGTGGGCGACGTGGGCAGCTCCGTCCTCCGGGATCGGAAACTGCTCTCCGAGGAAGGCGTCATCACCCTCGCCGCCGCCGTGGATCGCCCCAACGGGGAGCTGGTCAGCGACGTGACCGTGATGACCCGCGGCTTCGTGTTCGTAAAAGAGAATGAGGAACTCATCGAGGATATCCGCAAAGTGGCGGTGCGGGTGTTGGAAAACGCCCTCTACGCCGGCGCGGATCTTACGGCGGTGAGCAACCGGGTACGGGATGAAGTGAGCAGATACCTCTTCAACCGCACCAAGCGCCGTCCGATGGTGGTGCCCGCCATCGTGGAGATCTGAACTTTGGCATAGAAAGGCAACTGTCATGCAGGAGATCAAAGAGCTGATGGAACGCGCCGGGGAATTGGTGGAAAGCCGTTCCTTCGCGGAATTGAAAAATTTGATGAAAGAATTGCCCCCCCAGGACGTCGCCGCCATTTTGAGCGAGCTGCCGCGGGAGGAAGCCGCGCCTCTGTTTCGCCTGCTCCCCAAGGATCAGGCGGCGGAGGTGCTGGTGGAGCTGGATCCGGATCAGCAGGCGGCGCTTATTTCCGCTTTCAGTGACCGGGAACTGGCGTCCATCCTGGACGAAATGTTCCTGGACGATATGGCGGATCTGGTGGAGGAAATGCCCGCCGGACTGGTCAAAAAAGTCTTGAAGAATACCGACCCGGCTTCCCGGAAAGCGGTGAATGACCTTCTGAAGTATCCCAAGGATTCCGCCGGCACCCTGATGACTCCGGAATTTGTGGATCTGCGCCGGCAAATGACCGTCCGGGAATGCTTCGATCGGATCCGCGCCACCGGACCGGATAAGGAAACGGTGTATACCTGCTACGTCACCGACGAGAGGCGCCGCATCCAGGGCGTCGTCTCCGTGAAGGATCTGCTGCTGGCGTCATACGAAACGCCCGTTTCCGAGATCATGGAGACCAACGTCATTACCATCCGCACCACGGACGATAAGGAAGAGATCGCCCACACCTTTGATAAATACGACTTTCTCGCCCTGCCCGTCATCGACGGGGAAGACCGTCTGGTGGGCATCGTCACCTTCGACGACGCCATGGACGTTCTGCAGGAAGAGAATACGGAAGACTTTGAAAAAATGGCGGCGATCACCCCCAGTGAAAAGGGGTATTTTGAAGTGAGCGTGTTCACTCACGCCAAAAACCGCATTTTGTGGCTTCTGGTGCTGATGGTCTCCGCCACCCTCACCGGCAACATATTGAGTCATTACGAAGCGGCGTTCGCCACCATTCCCGTCCTTGTGGCGATGATCCCCATGCTGATGGACACCGGCGGCAACTGCGGCTCCCAGGCGTCCACCATGGTCATCCGCGGCTTGGCGCTGGGGGATATGAAGCCCCGGGATTTTCTGCGGGTGTGGTTCAAGGAGATCCGCATCGCGCTCATCGTGGGCACCGCGCTGGCGGTGATCAACTTCGGCAGAGTCCTGCTCTTCTACCACGGCAACGGGCAGGTCCCCACCGTTCTTCTGGCGTTCATTACGTCTCTCACCCTCTTTCTGGTGGTTTTGGTGGCAAAGACCCTGGGCACCGCCCTGCCTATGCTGGCAAAGCGGATCGGGCTGGATCCCGCGATCATGGCGTCTCCCCTCATCACCACCGTGGTGGACGCCTGCAGCGTCCTCTTGTTCTTTTCCATCGCCTGCGCCGTCCTGCATCTCACCGTGTAACGGCGTCCCGGAAAAGCGCGTCCCGCCGTTCGGCGGGACGCGCTTTTCCTTTGGTTTCCAACAAAAAGAAGCGAAAAAAGCGTACTTTTTTCTTGATTTTTTTTGGGGGACATGATAGAATAAACTGTAAATTTGGATATGATCGCCCTTTTATCGAATTGAATCCATAAAGAAAGGCAAATATCATGAAAAAGCGTATTCTCGCCATCCTGCTTTCCCTTGCCGCGCTGTCGTCTTTGGCGACGCTGTTTGCCGGCGCCGTTCCCTATGCGCCGCCCGCGCCCGCCATGAAGGAGTTCGGACAGCAGCATATCTATTTCTATGAAATGGAGAACGGCCACGCCGCCCCCCGGGAAGACGGGCTCGTGACGGAAGACGACGGGTATGGCGATCCCGTTGCCACCTACGGTATGCGGTACATCACCACTGCCGAAAAAGTGGTGATGAAGGAAGACGGCTTGACCCCCCGGGACGAGTATCGCCTGGTGGACGCCGGCGATCGAAGCGGCGAATACAACGTGTTCCCCACCGCCGACTCTCCCCAAGAGGTGTGGGACAGCATCACCGGTATTGAAACGGACAGTCCTTACGCGTTCCCCTACGCCAAGTGGTATACGCCGACTACGTTCTCCGCTACGGCGACTTATTATTTCTACAATCCCGACACGCAGGTCTTTACCACGGCGCGTTTCGTCACGAAGGAGAACTTTGAGAATTATACCGCCATCTCCTCCACCACGGTGAAGTATCACCTGCGTGACTGGGCGCTCCTTACGGAAAAACCCGCGGACTGGGAAACCAATTTCCGTAACTATTTCTTCGCCACCGGCGGCACGTACTCCGCCGTCAGCAAGCGCACGCAGCTGAGCAGCTCCGTCGCGCCGGAATTTGAAGCGGGCAAGTATTATACCTCCGCCACCGCCGCCTCGGCAGTGAAGACCGAGCCCGACAAGTGGGAATTTGACTGGAAGAACTACTATCAGGATCGTGCGTCCGCTCCCGTCTGGCACGAGGGCTACTACTATCAGAAAAACGGCGACTCTTACGTGATGACCCTTGCCAAGCCCGCCGACTGGGATACCAATTACAGCGCTTACTATTCCTGTTCCGAGGTACAGTGGTTCCCCGTCACCGGGGAAGTCGCGCCGGAATTTGAGAGCGGCGTTTACTACAGCGGCACCGCGTTCCAGGATCCCACCTACGTCATCCGCGATCCCAGGATCTTGACGACCAAGCCCTCCGATTGGGATACCAAGTGGAAAAACTACTACTATAAGCCCTCTTCCACCGGCACCACCTACTACAATTTGTCTTCCAAGACCGCGCCGGAATTTGAGAGCGGCGTTTACTACACCGGCTCCAAACTGAAGAGCAAGCTTTTCCTCTCCGGGGAGGGAAGCACCGGCGGCTTGCCGAGCCTTGCGGTGCTGAAGACCAATCAGGTGGTCCTGCCGGAGAAAATGAATCTCTACCTCCGCTACGATAACAGGTACCTGTACTACGCCATCGAGATCACGGAAATGGGACATAAGAGATCCCGGTACGATCTGAACGTGCGCTACAGCTCCACCATCACCTCCAGCATCGGTATCTCCAACAACAACTACAGCTTCGGCTGCTTCTACCGCAGGGATCTGAACGGCTCCGCTCCCACCGTGGTGAGAGATACCACCGGTACCCGTACCGCGTTCCATTCCAACGTCAATCTGTCCAACGACGGATACCAGATGGTTTTGAACAAGTACGGCAATCCCAACGCCACCGCCATCACGGACGTGCTTAAACCCGGCAGCTGGTTCAATATCAAGCACTACACCAAAGCGCAGATGGACAGCATCCTCGGCGTGGAAGCGCCCGCCCAAACCGAAGAAACGGACTCCGGCGAGCTGGACTTTGAAAGCGAAGGCGACGCTCAGTCCTCCGCCGCGGAAGAAGAGGATCGGGACGCTTACAAGCGCTCCGACACCTACGGCACCACCGTATACGAGTACAAGCAGCTTTGGAGCGTGATCAACGATAAGTACAACGGCTCCGGCTCTGCCGTTCCGGACGTGTTCGCCGCCTTCCACGAGATCAATCTGGACAACACCTTGGGCTCCGGCGCCTTTATGATCGCCCTGGAGCTGCCCCGGGATACCCGCCATCTGAACGGCTCCCTTTCCCGGCCGTCCTCCGGCAACTGGCCCATCGAGACCTATGCCATGCGTTACGTCAGCCACAATGGCTTGACCAAGGGCGAGAACTTCGGTCAGGTGCGTTTCCAGTGGGCAAGCATTTCCAGCGGGTACAACCCCTTCACGATGGATTATATCCTGACGGATTATGACGGCGTTTCTCAGAAGAAGACCCTCGCCGCCGCCCACATCCTGCCCTATCTCTTCCCCTCCGGACAGCAGCCGGATAGCAAGTATGTCACGCCGAAGCTGGGCGGCACCCAGATCCGGACTGATTCCACGGATGAGCAGGCGATGCGCTTCTTGATCAACATCCCCAAAACGGATGAGGAGATCCGGGAAGCGGGCGTCCTCGTGGTTCCCACGGAACCGGCGTGCAATAAGCAGTTGACGCTGGATACGAAGGAGATCCGTTTCAACAACGTCACCTTTGCCACCTTCTACGGCTTCGATCTGTCCACCCGCCGCTTTGTGAATCTCACCACGGACGCGGATACCTACTTTGCCGCCAACGCCACGCCGGCGGACGCCGATTCCTTCTATACCGCCGACCGGGTGGGTGGTTTGCCCTCCGCCATTTACAAGGTGAATGATCTGAAGCTGGATCTTACCACGCCCTACAGCGAGTCCAATAAGTATGACACGTACACCGTGGAGTTCGATGGCTTGAAGGATGAAGACGGGACCTATAACGATTGGTTCACCTTCTATACCATTCGTCCCTACATTGTGTATGAAGACGGCACCGTGATTTACGGGGAGCATTCCTACAGAAGCGTGTACTATGTGATGTGCTGGACCATTCAGGATCTGGTCACCAGCTACAACACGTCCATGTCTCTGACCGGTACCGGCACCCGCTACACCATGGAGGAAATGGCGCGTACCGCGATGACGTACGCCGACGGCACCACCGTTACGGAGCGGGGCGAAACCGTCTACACAGATGCGGAAAACACCGCCAGCACCCAGTCCCCGTACTTCGGCTCCGTGAACTTCTCCCTGTATGAGCCCACCGGTGAAGCCCGGCTGGAAGTGTTCCGCGCTTACGCGGTCAGCTTGTTCAACCGCGCCAACAAAGGCTCTTCTCTCCGCGTCAAGGAGTATGATAACTTCACCGATGAGCAGAAGGAGATCATCAACGGTTACGTGGAGCGCTTTGAGAGCATCTGGCAGAACATTCTGAGATGCGAAAGCAAGATCTACTACAAGGAAAAATAAGCGCCTGAAATAAAAAAGAAGACAAGCCGTCGGCTTGTCTTCTTTTTTATTATATACAGATCAGATCCCCGTTCCGGTGAAAAACAGTCGGCAAAGCCGGGCAAAAACACCTCCGAAGGAGAGAGCGGGGTTTTCTTCCGCGGCAACCACCGGGGTTTCCCAAAGGATCTTGTCACCGGCTCGGTAGCGGATCACGCCCACCGTTTCTCCGGCAGCCACCGGCGCGGCAAGCTCCGGGGACAGTTCCGTTTCCACTTGTATGCCGGCGGCGTCAGCCTTGTTCAACAGCAGCCCGCTTTGGTCGGCGCTGATCCCCACGTCTGGGGCAACGCCGCCCCATACAGGGATCCGGGGCAGGGGATCGTGCTGCGGACGGAAATAGGCGTACCCGGCAAACCCGTGATCCAGCAGCGTTTTGGCGTCGTTGAATCGCCCCTGACTGCTTTCACCCGCCAAAACAACGGCGATGAGCTTTAAGCCGTTTCGCTCCGCGGAAGCGGAAACGCAGTATTTCGCCTTGCCCGTGGAGCCGGTCTTCAAGCCCGTTGCGCCCGGGTAAAAGCGGATCAGCTTGTTGGTGTTGGAAAGACCGAACGCCCCGTTCCGGATGCTGTCGATCCAGATGGTGGTGTAGTTGTATACCAGATCGTGGGAAAGCAGAGCCCTGGACATCAACGCTACGTCCCGGGCGGTGGACAGGTTGGTGTCACCGTCGTCCAGACCGGTGGGATTATAAAAAACGGTATCGTGCATGCCAAGCTCCGCCGCCCGCTCGTTCATCCGGGCGACGAACCCCTCCGCGCTGCCGCCGATCAACTCCGCCAGCGCCATGGCGCCGTCGTTGGCGCTGGATACGAAGACGGCCTTCAAAACGTCGTTCAGCGTGATTTCCTCTCCCACTTCCAGATAGACCTGACTGCCGCCCATGGAAGCGGCGTTTTCGCTGACGGGAACAGGATCCTCCAGATGAAGGACCCCTTGATCAATGGCTTCTACGGTGATGAGCAACGTCATGATCTTGCTGACGCTGGCGATGGGAAGCCGTTCATCCGCGCCTTTTTCATACAGGACCTGCCCCGTTTCCTGCTCCATCAGGATCGCCCCCCGGCAGCCCAGATCCAGTTCCACCTGGATGGGCTCTGCCACCGGACGTGCCTGTTCTTCCAGGGAAGCGCCTAAAGCAATCGCCGGAAGCAGCGGCACCGCCAGGATCGCCAGAAAAAGGCACAATAGGGATCGAAGTGTTCTTTTTTTCATGCCGGACTCCTTTCTCGCGGGCAGATAAGCCCGCTTTTCCGTAAATGGTATGAGGAAGTCCGGAAAAATAGAACGATATGAATATAATATGCATATAAATAGAATATTTTCGAGAAAAACTGCAAATCAAAGACACAGCGACGAGATCTCACGGACTATTTGGGAATAAATAATCATAATTGATTTTCGATTATTGCTTAATAATAATATGCTATATTTATTATATAGGTTATAAAAATAACGCAAATTGAGAGTTGAAAATTTCTTTTTGCAAAATTGGGAAAAAGCCTTGACAAGATGCATAAGCAGGTGTATATTATACACACGTTCAAACCATTGCAGTTAGAAAGAAGAGGTAAAAGAAATGAAAAAGTTTTTAGCTTTGCTTTTGGCACTCACCATGGTCTTTGCTCTGGTAAGCTGCGGCGCCGCTCAGACGACCAAGACCACCGCTCCCGCTAAGACCGCGGAAAAGCCTGCGGAGCAGACCGGTGCCGAGGAAACCGAAGGCGCCAAGGAGACCCTGATCATGGCGACCAACGCCACTTTCCCGCCCTATGAATATTTTGAGGGCGAAAAGATGGTCGGTATCGACGTTGAGATCGCCACCGCCATTGCCGAAAAACTCGGCATGGAGCTTGAGATCAAGAACGTTGAGTTCGACACCATCATCGCCGGCATCGAAACCGGCAGCTTCACCATCGGTATGGCGGGTATGACCGTTACCGAGGAACGCCTTGAGACCGTCAACTTCAGCGACACCTACGCCCAGGGCGTGCAGGTCGTCATCGTGAAGGACGGCAGCGACATTACTTCTCCCGATGATCTGGCGGGCAAGAAGATCGGCGTTCAGCAGGGTACCACCGGCGACATCTATGCCACCGATGATTTCGGCGAAGAGAACGTTTCCAAGTTCAAGAACGGCCCCGACGCTGTTCAGGCGCTTGTTTCCGGCAATGTGGACGCCGTCATCATTGACAACGAGCCTGCCAAGAGCTATGTTGCCGCCAATGAGGGCTTGACCATCCTGGAAACCTCCTACGCGGATGAAGACTACGCCATCGCCATTGCCAAGGGCAACA
Source organism: uncultured Clostridia bacterium (assembly GCA_946645685.1). Lineage (GTDB taxonomy): Bacteria > Bacillota > Clostridia > Oscillospirales > SIG627 > RGIG5579. The sequence continues at coordinate 28,588 of CAMPCJ010000010.1, forward strand.
CCGCTCTTCTGGAAAAGATCAATACGGCTCTGGAAGAACTCACGGCCGACGGCACCATCCCGGCGATCATCGCGAAGTACATTCCCGCGAGCAACTGATCACCCGTCAGCGCACCATTTGCCGGAAGCGCGTAAAAACGCGCTTCCGGCTTTGAATATGATCGGAGAAAAATGGATCTGATATGAAAAAAATCCTACTGCGGGCGGCGGTACTGCTCTTGCTGCTGACCCTTGTGATCCCGTTGTTTCAACTGCCCGCCCTTGCGCTGGAAAACGACGCGGATCTGGAATTGACCGTTTCCGCCTCCTACGCCACCAACGGCGCGCAGAAGATCAGCGGCAGCGGCGAGCTTCACTCCTCAACGTCGTCCAACGTCTTCAACTTCAAGGTGAACGATCAGCAGCGCGACCGGAAGATCTCTATTCGGATCGACTATCCCGGCGGCACCGTGGTCAAACAGCAGAAATACCTTACCCTGGAATGCAAGAGTGAGGCGGATTACGGCGTCTATACCGTCACGGTCCTGGATCGGAACGACAATGACCGGGAGCTTGCGTCCTATGAAGTCACCCTTGTTTTTGACGGGGAAGACAGCGGCTTTGTGAAGGTGTTAAAGGATTTCCGCAGAGATTTCACCAGGGTCTTCCTGGAGGGAGACCGGTATAAGCTTTTGATCCGCGGTTTGGGCAATACGCTTCTGATCACCCTTTTTGCCCTTCTGATCGGCCTTGCCATCGGCACGGTGGTTGCGGCGGTACGCTCCACCTACGACAAGAACAGGGAAGTGTATAAGAAGCGCGGCGGATTCGGCAGCAAGGTCATGGCGCTTCTCAACGCTCTTTGCAAACTGTACCTCACCGTCATCCGCGGCACCCCCGTGGTGGTACAGCTTCTCATTATGTATTTCATCATTTTTGCCGGCGGTAAAAAGGATCTCTTTGTAGCGGTCGCCGCCTTCGGTATCAATTCCGGCGCTTACGTGGCGGAGATCCTGCGGGGGGGCATTATGTCCGTGGACAAGGGACAGTTTGAAGCGGGACGCTCCCTGGGTCTCAACTATTTTCAGACGATGGTGTACATCGTCATTCCCCAGGCGTTCCGAAGCATCCTGCCCGCGCTCGGCAATGAGTTTATCTCCCTCTTAAAGGAGACCTCGGTGGCGGGTTACGTGCCCATTATGGAGTTGACCAAAGCGGGGGATACCATCCGGGGCAACACTTTCTCGGCGTTTATGCCCCTCATCGCCGTTGCTTTGATCTATCTCGTCCTGGTGGTGATCTTCACCAACCTGGTCGGGCTGTTGGAAAGGAGGCTGAGACGGAGTGACCACTGACGTATTGCTCCGCGTGGAGGATCTGCATAAGAGCTTTGGAAAGCTGGAAGTGCTGAAGGGCATCACCACCGACATCCATAAAGGGGAAGTGGTGGCAGTCATCGGCGCCAGCGGCTCCGGAAAATCCACCTTCCTGCGCTGTCTGAATTTGCTGGAAATGCCCACCGCCGGCAAGATCTTTTTTGAGGGGGTGGATATAACCGAAAAAAAGGTCAACGTCAATTTGCACCGGCAGAAAATGGGTATGGTGTTTCAACAGTTCAACCTCTTTCCCAATATGACGGTTTTGCAGAATATGACTCTGGCGCCTATGAAATTGAAAAAAGTTCCCAAAGCGCAGGCGGAGGAAAAAGCGCTTTCTCTGCTCGATCGGGTCGGGCTGCGGGATCGCGCCGCCTCTTTTCCCAACCAGCTTTCCGGCGGTCAGAAACAGCGCGTCGCCATTGTGCGCGCCCTCGCTATGGAGCCGGACGTGATGCTCTTTGACGAGCCCACCAGCGCCCTGGATCCGGAAATGGTAGGGGAAGTGCTGGACGTTATGAAGCAGTTGGCAAAGAGCGGCATGACCATGGTGGTGGTCACCCACGAAATGGGCTTTGCCCGGGAAGTAGCGTCCCGCGTGATGTTCGTCTCCGACGGCGTCATCGGGGAGGAGGCGCCCCCGGAAGAGTTCTTCGCCAATCCGAAAAATCCCCGCTTGAAGGACTTTTTATCCAAAGTTTTGTGATCTTTCAGCACAGAAAATCCCCCGAAACGATCTCGTTTCGGGGGATTTTTTACAACTTTTAACGCTTTCTTTACGACTTTTCAGCCGTCGTCTTCAGCCGTTGCCGGCGGGCGGTAAGGGATGATGGGAGTTTCCGGCGCGCCCGTCCAGGAGGGCACCGGATCCGTCGGGGCGGGGACTTCCGGTTGAGACGCCGGCGGAACGGGCGTCTCCTGACCGGG
>CAMPCJ010000011.1 GCA_946645685.1 uncultured Clostridia bacterium
TCTTCACCGTGGGATCCGGCACCGGAATGGCGGAGAACAGCGCCTTGGTGTAGGGATGCAGGGGATTTCTGAAAATGTCTTCCTTCCTGCCGTACTCCACCAGGTTGCCCAGATACATCACGCCCACCGTGTCGGAAATATGCTCCACCACGGACAGGTCGTGGGAAATGAACAGATAGGTCAGCTTGAACTTTTCCTGCAGATCCTTCAAAAGGTTGATGATCTGCGCCTGAATGGAAACGTCCAGCGCGGAGACCGGCTCGTCGCACACCACGAATTCGGGATTGAGCGCCAGCGCCCGGGCAATGCAGATGCGCTGCCGCTGCCCGCCGGAAAACTCGTGGGGGTAGCGATCCTTGTGGAAGGGCTGCAGGCCGCAGTTGTCCATCACTTCGTCGATGTAGTCGTTGAATTGATCCTTGGGAACCAGGTGATGCTCCCGCACCGCTTCCCCGATGATCTCGCTGACGGGCATTCTGGGAGACAGGGAAGAGAAGGGATCCTGGAAAATGATCTGCATCTTGGGACGGAGCGCGCGCAGGGAACGGTTGTCCAGGTCGTAAACCTCCTGCCCGTTGAACAGCACCTGACCGCCGGTCTTTTCCCCGCCCAGGCGGAGAATGGTGCGACCGGTGGTGGTCTTGCCGCAGCCGGATTCCCCCACCAGACCCATGGTGGTGCCCCGTTCCAGGTTGAAGGTAACGCCGTCCACGGCTTTCACGTACCCCACCGTGTGGGACACGAAGCCCCCCTTGATGGGGAAGTACTTTTTCAGGGCGTTGACTTGAAGAATGTACTTGGGGTCGGGCGTCACGGGGGTGTAATTGTTGTCGATATAGAGCGGACTGTTCCGATCAGCCATTGTCCTTGTCCCCCTTTCCGTCTTCGTAGAAGCGATAGCAGCTCACCTTGTGAGTGGGCGATAAGCTGATCTCGCAGGGATAATCGTGCTCGCAGCGATCCAACCGCATTTCGCAGCGATCGCGGAAGTAGCAGTAGTCCGGCATATTGACGGGATTGGGCACCTTGCCGGGGATGGAGTAAAGCTTGTCCACCTTCTTGCCCACGGAGGGCTTGGACGCCATCAGCCCGATGGTGTAGGGATGAGCGGGGTTGGCGAAGATCTCCTCAGCCGTACCCTTTTCCACGATCTTACCGGCATACATGACCACCACGTAGTCCGCCATCTCCGCGATGACGCCCAGATCGTGGGTGATGAGCATGATGGAGGAATTGATCTGATCCTTCAAATGCCGCAGAAGATCCAGGATCTGCGCCTGAATGGTCACGTCCAGGGCGGTGGTGGGCTCGTCCGCGATGATGAGCCTGGGACGGCACGCCAGCGCCATGGCGATCATCACCCGCTGCCGCATCCCGCCGGAAAGCTCGTGGGGGAAGTTGGTGTAAACGCCGGCGCTGTTGGCGATGCCCACCATTTCCAAAAGGGAAATGCACCGCGTCTTGATCTGCTCCTTGGTCAGCCCCTCATCGTTGTGGAGGAGCAGCACCTCTTCCAGCTGATCGCCGATGCGGAACACCGGGTTCAGGCTGGTCATGGGCTCCTGAAAGATCATGGAAATGGCGTTGCCCCGGAGCTTCTGCATGGTCTGAATGGGCGTCTTGGCGATGTCGTACGCCTTCTCCCCTAAATTCAAGCGGATCTCGCCTTTCACGATCTGCCCCTGGGGGCGCTGCAGCAGCTGCATGATGGAAAGGCTGGTCACGGACTTGCCGCAGCCGGATTCCCCGACCACGCCCACCGTCTTGCCCGCGGGCACGTCAAAGCTGATGCCGTCCACGGACTTGACCGTTCCCACGTCGGTAAAGAAGTAGGTGTGCAGGTCGTCGATCTCCAGAACGTTGGCGCTGTCGTGCATTTGGGTGAGATATTCGCTCTCCGGCACGTTCTTTCTCTTATAGCGCTTTTCCAGCGCGCCGGTGATCTTGCGGTTTTCCCGGGAGATGCGGCGGGATTCCTTCGCGGAAAGATATCCGTCTTTCTTATTCGTTGCCATACCTTGCCTCCTTTACCGTTTCATCTTCGGGTCAAACGCGTCGCGCAGACCGTCGCCCAGAATGTTGAAGGCAAGCACGGTGAGCAGCAGGAGAACGCCTGCCGGGATCCAGATGAAGGGATAATTGATCAGAACAAAGGTGTTCTTGACGTCGTTGATGATGTTGCCCCAGGACGCGAAGGGGAAGCGAACGCCCAGACCCAGGAAGGACAGGGTGGCTTCCGTCAGGATCGTTCCGCCCAGACCCATGGTGCAGGACACGATGAGCTGGGGGATGACGTTGGGGATCAGGTGACGGAAGATCCGGCGGTTCACGCCGATGCCGGTGGCTTCCGTGGCGGTCATGAATTCCTGCTCCCGCAGGGACAGGATCTGACCCCGCACCAGACGGGCGATGCCCGGCCAGCCCAAAAGCCCCAAAATGAGCATCAGATAGATCATACGGATCTTGGGATCCACGCCGGTGGCGTCCATGGAGGCGCCCAGGATGATGATGATGGGCATGGAGGGAATGCAGTAAAACACGTCCACCACACGCATGATCACGTTGTCCACCCAGCCGCCGAAGTAGCCGGAAATGCCGCCTAAGATCACGCCGATCACCGTGGAAATGATCTCCACGATAAAGCCGATCATCAGGGAAACTCTGCCGCCGTACATCAGACGGGTGAGCATATCCATGCCGTATCCGTCCGTCCCCAGCCAATGCTCCTTGGAGGGATTGGCGTAGGTGTCGTACACCCGGCTCTCGGTCTCCTGATTGATGGTCCACTTGCCGGAGGCGGGGTTGAACTCAAAGGTGTACTCGTGCTCCTCCCCGTCCTTGTCCCGGTAGACGATCTCTTTTTCGCCCTTTTCGATGGCTTCGATGACCTGATCCTTGAAATCACGGGTCAGGAACACGTCCTTCATAAAGGGCTCCATCTTCCAGGTGCTGATATAGCCGAATTCCTTGCCGTCCTTGGTCACAAGCCCGTCTTCCGGATCCAGGGCGAACGTTTCCCCGTGGGCGGTGAAGGACGTCTCTTCCTTCGCCGCGGCGATGAGTCCGGCGGAAAGGATCTCAAAATCCAGCTTCAAAGCGGGGTCACTGGTGCTGAAAATGGTCTTGTACGCCAGCGCCACTTCGGTGCCGTCCGGATAGGAAATGACGTACAGATCGTCGCTTTCCTTGGTCAGTTGATACGCTTTTCCGTCGTGGCTGAAGCTCTCCTCCCCCTTCTGGGAAGCCAGAATGAACTTTGCCTGCACCACGGAGGGGAATTCCTGCCCGTCCGCCACGGCGTAGCGGAAGTCCTTGTTTTCAATGGCGCCGGCGTATTCCTTGTGCAGGATCTCCGTGCGGTAGAAGAGCTGATCCTCCTTGTAAGGAGAGAGCAGTCCCCCCACAAAGGAGAACAGGAACATGGCGATGAGCACGAACAAGCCCACCATGGCGATGCGGTTACGGAAAAAGCGCTTCGCCACCATGGCGCCGGGGGACAAAACCTTGACCCGGCGGTCGTCGTTGAGGGAATATTCTTCGTTGCGATCTTGATTTTCCGTCTTTTTGGTCTTTTCTTCCATGATCTGCCCGCCTCCTTTCACGCGATCCGGACCCGGGGATCCACTACGGCATACAAAACGTCGGAGATCAGATTGCCCAGGAGGGTGAGAATGGCGAGGAACGACAGGTAAAACATGGAGAAGGGAATGTCGCCCGAGACCATAGCGGTATACGAGGTGTACCCGATGCCGGGGATGGAATAGAGGGTTTCGGTGATCAGCGCGCCGGAAAACAGACCGGGCAGGGAGCCGCCCACGATGGTCACCAGAGGGATCAGGGTGTTCCGGAAGGCGTGCTTGTAAATGACCTTGCGCTCGGAAAGCCCCTTGGCGCGCGCCGTGCGGATGTAGTCGGCGTTGAGCACCTCCAGCATATTGGTGCGGGTGTAGCGCATCAGGGAGCCGACGCTCACCACCACCAGCGTGATGATGGGCAGCACCAGATGGTTGGCTTTGTCCAAAAACTGCCCCCATTTATCCAGCTGCTCGTAGTTGCGGCCGATGATCCCGAACAGGTCGAACCAGCCCAGCTTTACGCTGAACACAAGCTTTAAAAGAGAAGCGAAAAAGAAGGTGGGCAGGGAAATGCCCGCCAGGGCGAACACGGAAATGGCGTAGTCCGTTTTGGAATACTGCTTCCGCGCCGCCACGATCCCCAGGGGGATGGCGATGATCAGCTCCAGCACCATGGAAATGGCGCCCATGATGAAGGAGAGCCAGATGGTCTCCTCAAACTTCTGCAAAACGGGAACGGTGTAGAACCAGCTGTCACCGAACTGACCCCGGACGGCTTGCCCCAGCCAGTGGAGGAAGCCGGGAATGATGCCCCTGTCCATCCCGTAGGAGGCGTTCAGCTGGGCCATCCATTCCTCGAAGGATTTCGAGCCGGGCTGCATGGATTTCTGCCGTGCGATGGTCTCCACGTAGGACGCAGGCAGACTGCGCATCAAAACGTAGATGATCAATGCCACGAAGAACAGGATCACCACGGAGATCAAAAGGCGCTTTATGATGAATTTCAAAGTGTTCACAGGGGAAATCCCTCCCTTTTTCTTGCTTTTTCGCCTCAAAGACAGGTTTTGACCCAAAGCCCGTGTTTCAAACGAAAAAGTCTTGTTTGGCAGAGATTTCCGCCCCGCGCCAAAGGGCGCGGAGCGGAAATCCGATTGGTCAAACGGTACCGACCGGTACCGGTCGTGCCGTTATCCGATGGATCAGTTGAGGGTGGTGTTCTCGATCTCGCTCATCCAGCCGTAGAAGGTGGTGATATCGGGCGTCACAGTCGCCATGTTCACCCGCTCGGTGGAGAAGATGATGGCGTTCTGACGCTGATACACGGGGATCTCGACCGCCCAGTCGATGATCTTGTCAAGGCAAGCCTTGTACATGCTCTTCCGGTAGGTCTGATCGGTGGAAGCGCGGGCGTCCAGGATCAGCTGGTTCAGCTCGGCGTCGTCGATGGCGTACATATAGTTGGAGCCGCCGGCCGCCTTCGCTTCGTTGCCGGAGAAGTAGATCTGATACATATCGGGATCCACGGTGGCGCCCCAGGCGGCGCACCACATGGCGACGGTCTGAGCCTCAAGGGCATCCCACAGCTCGGAGGAGTTGGCGAGATCCTTGACGGTCAGGGTGATACCGATGGTCTCAAGCGCCTTCTTGGCTTCGGTGAGGATCATGAAGGAAGGATGATCGCCCTTGCCGTCGGCGGGGATCCAAACGGTGTATTCCAGAGAAGCGCCGGCGGGAGCGGCGGTGACTTTCCCGTCTTCCACGGTGTAACCGGCAGCCTCAAAGAAGGTGAGAGACGCCTTCAGGGCGGCTTCATACTTCTGCTCCGCGGTCATGTCGGAGGTGTAGATGTCGTTGCCCTGCGCGTCCACGGAGAACGCTACCTTGTAGCCGTCGTCAGTGGACTGAGGAGCGGCCCAGGAGGTGTTGGAGATCGGGTAGTTGATCACGGAAGCGCGCTCGCCGTAGTAGGAGTCTACCGCCAGCTCGCGGTAGGCGGACAGAACGGTGGCAAACGCTTTGCGGAGCGCCTTGGAAGCGTCGGAATCGGGCTCGCCGCCGACGTTCATGACCTTCGCGCACATACCGATGTAACCGTAACCCAGGTTATCAACGGTGTTGGTGGTGATGACCTTGCCGTCCAGCTGACCGTCGTTGGCTTTCATGATGGCGTCAACGGTGTCGGTGGAGAAGGAAGGATCGGAAATGTCGATGGTGCCGGTGGTGACGCCGTTGAGCTTGTCATCATCGGACAGGCATTCCTGGAAGTTGATGAACTTGGTCTTGGGAGCGCCCTTGAAGTACTTGTCGTTGGCTTCAAAGTTCACAACGCCGTTCTCATACTTGAGGAACTTGTAGGGACCGGCGCCCATGGGCTGGGTGGTCTTCGCACGGACAGAGGAAAGGTCGCCCTTTTCAAAGCCGAACTTGTTGTTGTCGTAGTCGTACTTGGCGGTGTCGCCGTAGTAGTGCAGGGGGGTGATGGAAACGCCCAGCTGATAGATGGCGGTGGCGTCCACCTCGGTGGTGGTGACGGTCATGCTGTAGTCGCCGGTCTTCTTGATACCGGTGATGCTATCAGCGGATTCGCCGGTCTTGACGCCCTTGAGGTAAGCGTCGCCCAGGGCGGCGATGGTCAGGCTCTGACGGGTGGAGCCGGCAGTTTCGGTCGCTTCGGCTTCTTCCACGGTCTCATAAGCGGCGACGATGGCTTCCCAGAAGGCCTGATAGTCGGCGTCTTCTGCCAGCTCGTAGCCCCAGTTGGCAGCGCAGGCGGCGACGGAGTCGTCGGCGGCGTTGTAACCGTTGTCGATGCAGTACTGGCAGATCTCTTTGGCGAAATCAGCGCCAGCCTTCTCGTTGTAGTAGGTCCAGAAGGCGGTCTGCTCTTCTTCGGTCCACAGGGTGAAGTCGGTGTTGTCCTCGCCCGCGGCAAAGATGGCGTCGCCCTTGCTGCTCATACCGGCGCGGTATTCTTCCATACCGACGATGGGCAGAGCAAAGAAGGTGCTGGATCCGTCATAGGTGGGATCCGCATAGGCGTACATGGTGAAAATGACGTCGTCGATGGTGACCTTCTCGCCGTCGGAGAAGACCAGGTCTTCACGCAGCTTGAATTTGTAGTCCACCGTACCGTCGGCATTCTCCACGATCTCCAGATCGGCGGGGCCGTAGTAGGTGTAGTCGGTACCGTTGTACGCGACGGTGGTGCCTTCGATGCCCTTTTCGATGATGGCGCCGGTGCGGTCAGAGGTGAGCAGGGTGATCTGCGTCATCGTGGCCACATCCTGATCGTACGCCGTCTCGGCAAAGAAGGGGGAGAATTTGCTGTTGAAGGGCGCGTAGCCCACCACCAGCGGCGTGGTGTCCGCCTTATTTCCCGCTTCACCGGTCTTGGTGGTGTTCTGACCGCAGGCGGCGAACAGACCCAAGCACATGGTGAGAGCCAGGAACAAGGCGATCACTTTGCTGAGTTTTCTCATGAGAGTGTCACTCCTTTTTTATTTTTTTTCGTGTTCACACACGAAATAAACGAAATCAATGCCTCTCCGTCCACACCGCCTTCTTGTGCAGGCGGCAAAGCAGGAGAGAGAGGATGAGAGCTCCTCCGGAGAAGAGCGGTCGCGCGACGGCGCCGGCGCCGCCGTCCCAGCCCAGGAAGAAGCCGTATCCCATTTGGCACGCGAAAGCGAGAGCGGAGAAAACGGCGGAAATGGCGCAGCGGACGGGAAGCGCCTTCCCGGTCTTTGCCAGGCGGTATTCCCGCATGGCGTCCCTGTTTGCGATCAAACGCGCCGTCGCCCACGCCACCGTCCCCGCGGCGATCAGGCAGGCGAGCCAGGGAAGCAGGGTCACGGGACTTTTCGACAGGGGCACGGGGGGCAGGCACTCCGGCAGAACGGTGAGAAGCAAAAGCACCGCGGCGCCCGCGCCGCTCAGGAGCAGATAGCGCCTGCGGCTTTTCTCATCCCCGTCAAAGACAAAGTTCTTGCCGGTGTAAACGTACTTGCCTGTGCCGTCCCGTTGAAACTCGTTCAGATGATCCCAACGGTACCGGTGTTTTTTTTCGTTTGCCATGTCGTCTCCCGCCGGTGAGAGGACTCTCACCGGACAAAACGGGGTACCCCGTTTTGTTTGGAATCCATATAAGATATAGGATGTTTTTTCCGACGCCTTACGGCAGGAAATGGTTACACGTATACCTTATACATTTTACTCAGTATACCATTGCTTTGCTTCAAAGTCAAGAAAAAAGCGAAAAATCGCCCGCCCCGCCGATCGGGCTTCCATAAAGAAGGGAAACGAGGCACTTCTGCCTCGTTTCCCTTCTTTTTTGCACAGGGGGGGATCAGTCCTCCCGATCCACCCGTTTCATCACCCAAATGCTGTGGGTCACCGTCTTCCGGCACAAGTGGGCGCACTCCATACAGATCAACCGCGCCGCCAAAGAGATCAGCAGGAACAGCAGCTCGGCGCTGCTCGCCTCCTGCCTGCCCAGCTGTACCAGGGAGGCGATCACCGCCAGGGCGTTGCAGAACACCAGACCCAGGCAGACCCCCGGGATGGCGGCAATGGTGCGGCGGTAGGTGACCTCCTGGATGCGATCCCCCCGGACTGCCAGCAAAACGGACTCCGCCGCCAAAAGGATCGCCATGACCACCTCCCCCACGGCAAAGGCGCCGTAGGTGTAGTGAAAACGCGCCATGGGGCCGAAGAACCCCGCCGTCAGCGCCCCCGCACTGCTCAGAAGGCAAACGGCGGCAAAGGCGAGGATCTTTCCCCGCAGGGACTTGCGTTCCCGCTCCGTCCCCTGATAGACCCGCTGCAGAGGCAGCTCGGCTTTTTTCTCTTTCATGTTTCTCTCCTCACACGATCCCGGTCAGATCAAAGTCCCGCAAAGCCGCGGCGGCTTCCCGGCAGATGCCGGAAAGGGTGGCTTCGTCAAAGGGCACGGCGAGCCCCGCCTTTTCCAAAAGGGGCGTGAAGGGCAAAGAGCCGCCCAGACGGGCATACGCCAGATACTTTTCCCACGCCGCCCTGCGGTCTTCCCGGATCATTTTCCAGAAGGACAGCGCCACGGTCTGCGCCAGGCAGTAGTCGATGTAGTAAAAGGGCAGGGAATAGATGTGGTGCTGGCGCTGCCAGCCCTCCCCGTCGCCGTAGAAGGGAATGCCGTCCCCCAGCTTCACCCAGGGCATATAGACGCCCAGCAGCTCCCGCCACAGGGCGTGCCGCTCCCCGGGGGTCATGGAGGGCTTGTCGTAGACGACGTGCTGGAAGTGATCCACCATGGCGCCGTAGGGGATGAAGGTGAGGGCGCCCGCCAGGTGGCTGTAGAGAAACTTCTTCGCGTCCTTGCCGAAGAAGGCGTCCGCCGCCGTCTCCGCGAAGAACTCCATGGACATGGAGTGGATCTCCGCCCCGTCCATGCCGGGGATCACGTCGGAAAGGGGCACCCGATCCATATTCAGCCAAAAGGCGAAGGCGTGCCCCGCCTCGTGGGTCACCGTTTCCACGTCGTCGTCGGTGCCGTTGAAGTTGGCGAAAATGAAGGGGACTTTGTAGTCGGGGATCATGGTACAGTAGCCGCCGCCCCGCTTGCCCTCGGTGCTTGCCAGATCCATCAGCTCCCCGTCCAGCATCTGCCGCCAGAAGGCGGCGGTCTCCGGGGAAAGGGCGGTGTAAAAGTCCTCCGCCGCTTTCAGGATCTCCTCCCTGCCTCCCCGGGGACGGGGGTTGCCGGAGCGGAAGGTGAGGGCGTTGTCCGCGAAATTCATGGGGTAGGTCTTCCCCAGCCGCGCCGCCTTGTCCCGGTAAACGGCGTCCGCCACCGGCACCAGGTGCTTCACCACCGCCCGGCGGAAGGCTTCGACCTCTTCTCTGCCGTAGGAGGTCCTGCCCATCCGGTAGTACCCCAGGGGCACGTAGCTTTCATACCCCAGCTTTTTGGCGATGCCGTCCCGCAGGTGCACCAGCTTGTCGTACAGCCCGTCCAGCTCGTCCTGATGATCCTTGTACCACCCGCCTTCCGCCTGCCAGGCGCCCAGCCGGACGGCGTCGTCGGGATCGCTTTTCAAAACGCCGATCTGAGAGATGGTATAGACCTTGCCCATAAAGGGGATCTGAGAGGACGCCAGAAGCGCCTCGTAGGCGGTGACCAGCTTGTTCTCCTCCTGCAGATCCGGAATGATCTCGGGAGAAAAGGTCTTCAGCGCCATTTCCGCGTTCAACAGGAAGGTGGTGCCGAATTCCTTTTCAAAATCCCCCCGGAAGGGGGAGGCGAGGAGGGCGGCGGTAAAGGATTGCGTAAAGGGCATTAAGGACGGCTCCGTCTCGTCCCAGAATTTCTTCTCCCCGGCGTAGAACGCGTCGCGGGTGTCCACGGTATGGCGGATCTCCACCAGAGACCCCAGGGTGTATAAATGCCGCTGCAGCGCGTCCTCCTCCAGAAAGGCGGCGCGGGCTTCCCCGTAGGTTTTCGCTTTTTCTACCCGCTCCGTGAGAGCGGCGAGGGTCTTCTTGACCTGCTCCGCGTCCGGACGGGCGTAGGGCATTTCCGAAAATTTCACGAAAGCATCCTCCCGTTTTCATAAGAAATCACACCTTCCATCATATCACGCCCGGGGTGGAAACGCAACCGTTTTTTCCAAGCCCTTTTTCGATTGCTTTTTTCACGGTCCTATGATAAAATGGAAGAAGAAAAAGACGGGAAAGGGGGCAGGCGCGTGGAAAAGCAGTATATCGCCGTGGATCTGAAGAGCTTTTACGCTTCCGTGGAATGCGTCGACCGCGGGCTGGATCCCCTGGACGCGTGCCTGGTGGTGGCGGACGCTTCCCGCACGGAAAAGACCATCTGCCTCGCCGTGACCCCGGCGCTGAAAGCCCTGGGTGTCCCCGGCAGACCCCGCCTGTTCGAGGTGACGCAAAAACTGCGGGAGGTGAACCGGGACCGGGCGCTGAAAGCCCCGGGCAGGTCTCTTACCGGCGCGTCGCACCTTGCTTCACAGTGGCGCCGGGACCCGCGCTTGAAGGTGGATCTCATCGTCGCCCCGCCCCGGATGGGACATTATATGGAGGTCAGCCGCCGTGTCTACCGCTGCTACCTGAAATACGTGGCGCCGGAGGACGTGCACGTGTACTCCGTGGACGAGGTGTTCATCGACGCCACGCCGTATTTGAAGACCTACGGACTCACCGCCCGGGAATTTGCCGTTAGGCTTTTGAAGGAAGTGCTGGCGGAAACGGGCATCACCGCCACCGCGGGCATCGGCACCAACCTGTTTTTGGCGAAGGTGGCGATGGACATCGTGGCAAAGCACGCCGAGCCGGATGAAAACGGCGCCCGCTTGGGGGAGCTGGATGAACAGAGCTTTAGGGAGCAGCTCTGGGGGCACCGTCCCCTGACGGATTTCTGGCGCATCGGCCCGGGCATCTCCCGGAGGCTGGAGCGCCTGGGGCTTACCACCCTGGGGGACGTGGCGCGCTTTTCCCTGAAGGGGGAGGAGATCCTCTACCGCCTGTTCGGGGTGAACGCGGAATTGATCATCGACCACGCCTGGGGGTACGAGCCCACCACCATCGCCGACATCCGCGCCTTCCGGCCGGAGACCAACAGCGTCAGCGCCGGGCAGGTGCTGCCCCGCCCCTATCCCTTTGACAAGGCGCGCCTGATCCTGCGGGAAATGGCGGACGCCCTGGCGCTGGATCTGGTGGCGAAGGGGCTGGTCACCGACCGGATCAATCTGAGCGTGGGGTACGACGCGGAAAATCTCACCGATCCCGCCCGAAAGCCCTACGCCTCTGCCGTGGAGGACGACCGGTACGGCAGGGAAGTGCCCAAGGGCGTCCACGGCGGCGCCCGGCTCCCCCGGCGCACCGCTTCCACCCGGGAGATCACGGCGGCTTTTCTGGACGTGTTTCAGCGGATCGTGTCCCCCCATCTCACCATCCGGCGGATGGTGGTGGCGGCGGAAAACGTGGTGCCGGAGGGAACGGAGGAGCCCGGGGATACCGGGGAACAGCTCACCTTGTTCTCCGACCCGGAGGCGGTCGCCCGGAAAGCCCGCCGGGACGAGCGGGAAGCCGCCCGGGAGAAGCAGGTGCAGAAGACCGTTCTGGGCATCAAGCGAAAATACGGCAAAAACGCCATCCTGAAAGGGATGAATTTTGAAGAAGGCGCCACCGCCCGGGAGCGAAACGGGCAGGTGGGCGGTCACAAAGCGTAAGGAGGGTACAGGATGAATCCCGCATTGGAAAAGAGAAACGAGCTTTTGGCGCAAACCGTCATCCGCGGGCTGGAAAGCCGGAACATGAAGGGCTTCTACGCCAAAACGAAGGCGGAGGCCCTGGATCTGGCGCTCTCCCTCATCCCGGAGGGCAGCACCGTCACCATGGGCGGGGGCGTGAGCGTCCACGAGATCGGGCTGGTGCTCGCTTTGAAGAGGGGCAATTGGAACTTCATCGACCGGGATGAAATGACGGATAAGCGGGCTGCCATGCTGGCGGCGTACGACGCGGACTTCTTTCTGTCCGGGATAAACGCCATGACCCGGGACGGGGTGCTGGTGAACATCGACGGCAACGCCAACCGGGTCTCCGCCATCGCCCAGGGGCCGAAAAACGTCCTCTTCATCGCGGGGATGAACAAGGTCTGCGGCGATCTGGAACACGCCATGAAGCGCGCCCGGAACGTGGCGGCGCCCGTGAACGCCCAGCGCTTCGGCTTGTCCACCCCCTGCGCCAAGACCGGCGCCTGTATGGACTGCACCGTGCCCGACACCATTTGCTGTCAGATCCTTACCACCCGCTACTCCAAGCATCCCGGACGGATTCAGGTCATTTTGGTGGGCGAGGATCTGGGCTTCTGATGGAAAAAAAGGATTACAGCGACATTCTGCACCTGCCCCGTCCCGTTTCCCGGCGGCACAAGCCCATGGATCGGGTGGCGCGGGCGGCGCAGTTTTCCCCCTTTGCCGCCCTGTCCGGCTACGAGGGGGTCATCCGGGAGGAAGCGCGGCTCACCGCCCCCCGTCCCCTGCCGGGAGAGGAAGAGGAAAAGCTTCTCAACCAAAAGCTTTCCGTCCTTTTGGATTGCCAGGCGGCGCACCCCGTGGTCACCGTGGTCTGCTTCCGCCCCGACCGGGAGAAGGAGGGCGGCGAGGTGGTGCGCTTCACCGCCCCCCTGCGGGACTTTTCTCCGGGGGAGGGGCTTTTGACCTTTACCGACGGGCAAAGCGTTTTGCTTTCCGACCTGGTGGATCTCCGGGGAGATCTCTTCACCGCCCTGGAAAACGCCGCCGAGCCGGAAACGTAAAAAAAGGGCTATCGCCGTGCGATAGCTCTTTTTTTGATACCAATTTACCGCTGTTTGTAATCCGCCAGGAAGTCTCCCAGATCCAGCATGGCTTTCCGCAGGATCTCCTTTTCCGGGAGCATCACCAGCCGCAGATGGTCGTTGCCGTGCCAGCCGAAGCCGCTGCCGGGGATGACCAGAAGTTTTTTGGCGTGGAGCAGATCCAGGGCGAACCGGTTGTCGTCGGTGATGTGATACATCTCCTTGTCGATCCGGGGGAACAGGTAGAAGGCGGCGCGGTTTTTCACGAAGCTGACCCCCGGGATGCCGGCAAGCACGTCGCACACCGCTTCCCGCTGATCATACAGCCGTCCGCCGGGCACCAGCATGGCTTTGGTGAAGCCCGTGTCCTCCATGGCGGCGGGGATCACCAGCTGGGTCAGCGCGTTGGCGCAGAGCCGCATGGCGGCGAGCTTGGTCAAGCCTTCCTCCAGCGCCTTCTTCATCACGGCGGGGCCGTTCACCACCGCCCAGCCGCAGCGGAAGCCGCACAGCACGTGGGACTTGCTCAGCCCGTTGAAGGTCACCGTCAACAGATCCGGGCACAGGGACGCCACGGAGGTGGTCACCACGCCGTCCATGCACAGCCGGTCATAGATCTCATCCGAGAAGATGGCAAGCTCCTTTTCCCGGGCGATCTCCACGATCTCCTTCAAAACGGAAAGATCGTACACCGCGCCGGTGGGGTTGTTGGGGTTGATCAGAAGGATGGCGCGCGTCTTGTCCGTGATCTTGCCGCGCAAGTCCGCCACGTCCGGGTTCCATCCGTTCGCCTCGTCGCACCGGTAAAACACGGGCTTGGCGCCGGCGATATAGGTGCAGTTGTCCCACAGGGAGTAGCCCGGCTCCGGCAGCAGGATCTCATCCCCCGCGTTGAGAAACGAGGTGGTCACCATCTGCACGATCTCGCTGACCCCGTTCCCCAGGAAAACGTCGTTCTCGTCAAAAGCGGAAAGCCCCTTGGAGCGGTGGTAGGCGGTGATGGCGGCGCGGGCGGCGGGCATCCCCTTCAGGTCGCAGTAAGGCACGGCGCGATCCATGCCCTCCGTGAGGGCGCGCTTCACGCTCTCCGGCATGGTAAAGCCGAAGGAGCCCGGGTTGCCGGTATTCAGCTTCAACACCTTTTCCCCTGCCGCTTCGAGCCGCAGCGCTTCCTCGTAAATGGGGCCGCGTATGTCGGATCGAACGTTTCTCAATTTGTCGGTGGTCTGGGGGATCTTCATGGTGGCACTCCTGTTTTCTGGCGGCTTTGACCGCGGATAAAAATATAAATTTACTATATCATAAAACGCACCGCCTTGCAAGGGTTTCTTCCCGGAATACTTGATTATTTTAAGTGAAAGGGGACAACTCTTACGAAAAATTCCTGTTTCATAGGTTCTTTTTTCTTCTGCCACCGGTGGGGGGCTTTTTTTCTCAGAAAAAAAGAGGCGTTATTTTGACGGAAAGGGCAAAGATAATCCTGTTTTTTCGATTGACTTTCCCCGGGAAGCGGGCGTATAATCAAACTGTAATCATCCGTGAAAGGAAGAACGATATGAAAAAGATCACCTTCGCCATCGCCGGCATGGGCAATCGGGGCACCCAGTACGCCTCCAAGCAGCTGCGCTTTCCGGAGGAGATGGAGGTCGTCGCCATGGCGGACAACCGGCGCCTCCGGCTCACCGCCGCCAACAAATACCTGCACCTGCCGGAGGACAGGCTCTTCGCCTCCGCGGAGGAATTGCTCGCTCAGCCGAAGCTGGCGGACGTCATGGTCATCGCCACCCAGGACGCCCAGCACAAAGCCCACGCTCTGGCGGCGCTGGAAAAGGGGTACGATCTGCTTCTGGAAAAGCCCGTGTCCAATCATATGGAGGACTGCCGGGACATCGCCGCCGCCGCCCGCCGCCTGGGTCGCCGGGTCATCGTGTGCCACGTCCTGCGCTACACCGTGTTCTATCAGCAGGTGAAGAAGATCCTGGACAGCGGCGCTTTGGGCAAGATCGAGTCCGTGGAAATGGCGGAGCACGTGGCGTATTACCACATCGCCCACAGTTACGTCCGGGGCAACTGGCACAAGGAGAGCGACTCCTCTCCCATGATCCTTGCCAAATGCTGCCACGATATGGATCTCATCCTCTGGCTCACCGGGAAAAAGTGCCTGAAGGTGAACTCCTTCGGCTCTCTGGATCACTTCAAGCGGGAAAACTGCCCGCCGGAAGCCCCCGCCCGCTGCACCGACGGATGCCCCGTGAAATGCCCCTTCAACGCGGTGAACTTCTACCTGTCCCGCATTCCCGGCTGGCCCACCAGCATCCTGCATCCCGAGCCCAATGAAGAGAACATCATGGAAGCCCTTCGCACCACCGATTACGGTAGATGCGTCTATCAGATGGACAACGACGTGGTGGATCATCAGACCGTGCAGATGCTTCTGGAGGACGGGATCACCGTCACCTTCCAGATGCTGGGCTTCACCGCCCGGCAGACCCGCACCATCCGCATTTACGGCACCGAAGGGGAATTGTGGGGCGATTTCAAATCCTTAGATCTCCACTATCAGCGCTTCGGGGAAGAGCAGGTGGACGTGGATCTGGCTTCCATGAACGTGGAGACCAGCGGACACGGCGGCGGCGACACCCGGCTGATCTACGACGTGATCCGCCTGATGCGGGGGGACGATTTCGACACCTCCGCCATCACCTCCATCGACCGCAGCGTGGAGAGCCATTACGTGGCGTTCGCCGCGGAGGAGAGCCGGGTGAAGGGCGGCGAGACCGTGGAGATGGAAGACTTCACCGGAAAAATGGAAAACAAAGCATAAAAGGCGGCTTTTGCGCCAAAACGGCTGGACGGGCTTTCCCGTTCAGCCGTTTTTATGTCCCGGGAAAAAAAGATTTTTGTTTTTACGCGGCGTTTCGCCGCTGTCTTGACGAAAAGCGCCCGCGGGGGTACAATGGGGAAGAGAAACGCAAGGAGGCGCGCTATGGCCAATATGATCGACTATCTCGCCTGGCGGGGCGATCTGCCCGTGGAGAAGATCCCCCTGGGGGAAGCGGATCTGCTGGTGCTTTCCCGCCTGGCGTATCTGCCCCTGGAGGGGTTGGTGGGGGAAGAGCCGGTGCCCCTGGGTGAGGTCATGGAACGGCTCACCCCCCTGCTGGGAGACGGGGAAGGTCAGCGCCGTCCGCTGATCCGGGGCGACCTTGCCCTGGCGCCCGCTCTGGCGGACAGTCCTCGCTTCGCCTCCCTTTCCCTGGCGCGGTACGAAAACGTCTTCGATCCCGCCCGGGACATCCAGTTCGCCGCCGTGACCGTCCTTTTGCCCCGCCTGACCGTGGTTTCCTTCCGGGGCACGGACGGCACCATCGTGGGCTGGAAGGAGGATTTTCATCTGAATTTTGCCGAAGCCGTCCCCGCTCAGAAAGCGGCGGTGGCGTATCTTGTGGAAACGGCGCGCCGCTATCCCGGTCCCCTCATGGTCACCGGGCACTCCAAAGGGGGGAATCTGGCGGTGTACGCCGCCGCCTTCGCCCCGGCGGACGTGAAGCGCCGCGTCCGCGCCGTGCGGAGCCACGACGGGCCGGGCTTCCCCGACAGCGTGACGGAAAAAGACGCCTACGCCGCCATCCTGCCCCGTGTCAAGAGCTTTCTGCCCCAGAGCAGCGTGGTGGGGATGCTGATGAATCACCGGGAGGAAACGCAGATCATCCGCTCCTCGGAGCGTGCCCTGATGCAGCATGATCCCTACACCTGGGAGATCGTCCGGGGCGGGTTTGAACAGGTTGGCTCCCTGACCGCAGGCAGCATTTTCGTGGATCGGGCGGTGAAGGATTGGGTGCGAGAGGTGCCGCCGGCGGAATTGGAAGCGGCGGTGGACGCCGTGTTCGGCGTTCTGGAATCCGGCGACGCGGTGCGTTTGAGAGATCTGTGGACGGGGAAGAGCGCCCGCGCCATTCTCCGGGCGCTGAAAAATCAGGATCCCGCCACCCGGGAGGTAGTGAAAAAGGCGCTGAAATACCTGGGCAGCGCCGTCAAGGAGACCGGCATCAAAACCGGAGAAGAGTGGAAGAAAAACAACAAGGAGAAGCAGGTATGAGAGACTTTGACGAAGGCAAGGTATTGCATTATTTCGATGAGTTGATCCGGGTGGACAGTACCACCGGGCACTATGAGGCGATCCAGGAAAAGCTCCTCTCCCTTCTGGAGGAAATGGGCTACGCCGGCACGACCACCCGCAAGGGCGGGGTCATCGTCACCGTCGGCGGAGAGGGAGATCCCCTGTGCGTTTCCGCCCACGTGGACGACATCGGGCTGATGGTGCGCCGGATCAACGCCGACGGCACCCTGAACGTGTGCCCGGTGGGCGGGCTCTATCCTTTCTACTGCGTCACGGAGAACGTGCGGGTCTATACCCGCGCAGGGAAGGTCTATACCGGCACGGTCTGCCGCACGCCCAATTCCATCCACGTGACCGAGGAGGAATTGCGCACCCAGCTCGCCTCCTACCGCAAGGACGTGTGCGTGGTGCTGGATGAAAACGTTTCCACCGCCGATGAAACGCGCGCCCTGGGGGTGGAGACCGGGGACATCATCGCCCTGGAAGCCCGTCCCACCGTCTCCGGCGGTTACCTCAAGAGCCGCTTTGTGGACGATAAGGCGTGCGCCGCCGTCTTGCTGGCGTTCCTGGACGCGCTGAAAAAGGACAAAGTCACCCTGCCCCGGAAGCTCTACGCCTACTTTGCCATGTATGAAGAGGTGGGACACGGCACCGTGGTTTTACCTCATGACGTGGCGGATTTTCTCGCCGTGGACATCGCCCCCACCGGGCCGGATCAGACCAGCAGCGAGCGGAAGGTCTCCATTTTCGCCCAGGACTCCCGCTTCCCCTATCATTACCGCTTTACCAATGAGCTGATCGAAGCCGCCCGGCGGGCGGGCGTGGACTTTGTTGTGGACGTGTTCACCCCCCACTACGGATCCGACGGCGACCCGGTGGTCTGCGCCGGCTACGACGTGCGCCACGCCGCCATCGGCCCCGGCACCGCCAACTCCCACGGCTACGAAAGAACGCACATGCTCGGCTTGAAGAACACCTACGACCTTTTGGCGGCGTATCTGAACCTGTAAAACAAAAACAAAAGAAGAGGGAGTTTCCCGAAGAAACTCTCTCTTCTTTTCGTTTGCTTTATCAACCGAAATCGTACACGAACCGCACCGGCTCGAAGACGGCGCCGCAGGACGTCGTGACGCGGGCGGTGACCACCGCGCTGCCGTCTCTGGGAAATCCCGCGTCCTTCAGCGCCTGCCGCAGGGGATTGGCAAAGTCCGTCATCTGCCAGTGAAAGGCGGAGCCGCTGTTGATCTGGGCGCGGGTGAAGACCTTGGTGCAAAGCACCCGCTCCCCGTCGCTCCCCGCCTCCGCCACAAACTGCACCAGCGCCATGGGATAGTTGGAATGGAGGTGGACGGAGGAAATGTTCCGGGTGCTCACGGGGGCTTCCGGCGCCGCGTCGCCGAAGCGGGCGTAAACGCTGGGCGCTTCGTAGTCCTTTTTCCCCGAAAATTCCGCCGTGGTCACCGGCAGATAGCCGTTTTTGTACAGGTAGCTGAAAAAGAATCTGGTGGAGCGCCTGCCGAAGAAGGAAACGCCGCTCCCGTCGGAGGCGGTGAGCTCCTGCAGATCCGGGCGCTGATCCTCGATCTTGATGTAGCTGGCGCCGGGGTCGATATTGCCCCGGCTGTCCCGCTCCACGACCGCCTCGGTGATCGCCATCATGGTGTGACCGCCCTCGTCGCCGCCCTTGCTGAATACCAGAAGATCCGCCGACTGAACTTGCGCGTAGGCCTCATAAACCGTGGCGCTGCCCGCCTCCTTCAGGATGGCGGTGGTGGACTTCTCCTCAAAATCCGCGATGCTCTCGTCATAGTCTATCTCTCCCAGGGGGAAGTAGCCGTTGACTTTGGTGAGGTAGCGGCTGATGCAAAGCCCCCGCATGGAGGTGCATACCGTGAACAGCGCCCAGGCGGCGGAGCTGGCGCAGGTGTTGCCGATGGTCTCGTTGAAGGTATCGCCGTCCGTATACAAAAGCCTGCCGGTGCGCCGGTTGTAATAGTTCAGGAATTGGAACAGACCGATCCCCGCGGAGGTGTAGGGCAGTCCGCCGTACACCCGCATGGCGTCGTACACGTAATCCCCCGCCGCGGAGCCGCCCTTGCTGAAGGAAATGTCCACGGGGGAATACCACTGGACGGAAAGCTCGTCCCGCATCGCCTGCACCGCCATTCTCCGCATTTCGTAAACGGTCGGCGTGTGATCGAAGGTGTAAAGGGGCGTTGCCATGGGATCCGCCACCCGCTTGGCATAGGCGAGCTTTTCCCGGTACGCCTTGGCGGAGGCGCCGTAACGGAGCATGGCGTACAGGACTTCCCGCAGCGCCGGATCGTCTTCCTGCCTGAGGGCGTTTGCCGCGTAAGATTCAACACTGTACCGGAGGGTATCGCTCACCGCCGCCTGCCCGAAGGCAGCCAAAGGCAGTTCTTTTTCGCCCAAAGGCAGCTCTTCCGGAGAGCGGTACGCCGTGAGAAACAGCTTGTCCGCCATCCGGTCCGCCGTCAGCGCGTCGCATCGGATCCGCCAAAGCCCCCTCGACCGTTCCGCGTCCTTCCCGGGAAAGACGGCGATCTCCCGTCCCGTCTCGTCCTTCAGGACAAAGAATAGCCCCGCCGTGCTTTTTGCGTCGAAATAGAAGCGCATCTCCACCCGGTCGCCCAGATTTAAGTCGGCGCCTTTCCAGAACACCTCCGCGCCGCCGGTGGTTTCCCAGGCGGTGTTCAGACAGCTTTCCGGAGCGGGAGAGGTCTGCGTGCCCATCTCCTTCTGCGCCGCCGTAAGGCCGTTTGTGACCAACTCGTCTGTCTTATGGTCAAAATAAAGCTGGCTCTTGGCGCCGTAGGTCAAAAGATCCACGATCAGGGTGTGCAGGGCGCCGTCAAAATCATCCGGCTGAGAGAGCGCCTTCCTGCAGTAGGAAAGCACGCTTTCCCGCGCGCTCTCGCCCGCCACCCGCTCCCCGTTCTTCACGCCGGAGAGGGCGGCGGTCACCTCGTCCCCCATCCGGGAGGCGGTCAAACGGCGGTAGGTGAAGTAGTAATAGCCGTCCTTTTCCGTGTACGCCGTTTCCGTAAAGCGCTCCGCCCCGCAGGCAAAGGTCACCTCCGGATCGGTGAAGCCGGCGGCGGCAAACGCTTCGCCGTCCACCACGAAGTTGATGGCGATGCTGTTTTCCAGGGAAAGAGACGTGCCGTAAAAGGCGGGGATCGTCTCTCCGGCTGCGGCGCCCGCTCCTCCCGCCGGAAAGAGCGGCAGGAGCAGCACGAGGGCGAGCAGAAAAGACAAGAGCCTTTTTTTCATGGGTCAAACTCCTTGAGAAGGTGGTTGAAACAGGCGTTTATTCCTTGATGAAACTGTGGCGGTACGCGGTTTTGGTCTCTCCGTTGGAAAGCAGGACGGAGATCTCCAATACGTAGGAGCCGCCCGCCAGCTGGCTGTCCAGCCCGGCGGCAAGATCCTTCAGCGGAAACGCGCTGAACGCGTTGCCTTTCCCGGTGTTGTTGCCTTGTCCGTGAGCCCACACCGAGGCGACGTCCCTGCCCCGGGCGTCCTTGGCGGTCATCGTCACCTTGGCGATGCAGTAGTTGGTCTTTAAGGATCTCTCGCCCACCGACGCCAGGGTGACCGGGGAGGCGGGGGCGGCGCTTAAAGCGGCGGAGGCGGCGGCGACGGGGGCTTGCCCCGCCAGCTCCTTGCAGGTGACGGGGATGTACCCGTCTTCAAACAGCTTCCTGAAGGTCACCACTCTGCCGAAATTGCCGATCTTTTTGATGATCTGTCCGTGGGAATCATAATTATTGAAGGTGTTGTCCTGCTCATAGAAGGTCACGGTGGAGCCGTCCGGGTCGATCTCGTCCCCCGTCTTTACCACGTTGACCTCCTTCACCAGTCGCGCGTGGTGACGGCGCACAACGTCCGTTTCCGCGTCCCTGTCGAAAGCGACCACCGCGTCCGCCGGCAAAAGCTCTGCGTAAGCGGCGCTCATCACGTCCAGACCGTTCTCGGCGCAGACGGTGACCGTGTTATAGCTTTTGTCGAAATGCGTCACGCCGTCCCGGATCACGTAGTTCCCCACGGGGATCGCCCCGTGAGCGGGGTTCATAAAGTCCGTGGATAAAAAGGAAATGGTGGAGGAGACCCGCGCCCACGCCCAGTACACGGAGGAACAGCAGTGGTTGCCGATATACCTGCCCAGATCCGAGCCGTAGGGGTTGTTCAGCACCCCGGTCTTTTCATCATAATAATCAAAGAACTGGTACAGACCCATGTTGGCGTAGCTGTAGGGAAGTCCGCCGTACACCTGACCTTTGACAAACTCGATCCCGTCGTCCGGCTCCTGACCTCTGGTGTAGTTATACTGAACGGGATCGGCGATCGTCCAGGGCACCGTCCCCTGCAGAACGTAGTAATCCAGAACGATCTGCCGCAGCTGAGCGTTCGTCATGGAAGAGCGCGCCACGGGAAGCGCGTCCAGCGCCGCCCGGGACAGAGGCGTCTCCACCACCCGGGCGGGGGAGGCAGCAACGTAATTCTCCACGGCGCGGCTGTAACGAAGGACGGCGAAGATCAGCTCGGTAAGCTTGGGGTCGTTTTCCTGCACGATCACGTCCGCCGCGTAGGAGGCGATGCTGTATCGCAGCGTGTTGCTCACCGGCGCGTCAACGCCTACCACGGGCAGTTCCCCTTCTCCCGGGAAAAGGTCGTCGGTGGTGCGGTACGCCGTAACGAACAGCGCCTCGCCCATTTTATCCGGCGTGATCTCCCGGCAGCGGATGCGCCGGTACGCGCCGACCGTTTCCATATTTTCACGGTAATAGGAGGCGAGAAGCTCTCCGTCCCCGGTCTTCACGTCGATGCGCAGGTGATCCACGGTGGGCGCGGTAAAGAAAAATTGCAGCGTCACGCTGTCTTCCAGCTTCAGATTGGCGCCGTACCAGGTCACTTCCGGGTCGTCCACCGTTTTGTAGGCGGCGTCCTTGACGCTGACGGGCTCCTCCGCCGCCGGGATCAGCTGCGCCGTTTCGTCGTCCACGGTGATCGCCTGCTCGCCCGTATAGCCGAAATACGCCTGGCTCTTGGCGCCGTAGTTGAGGAGGGAGGCGATCAGAGCGCAGATCTCTCCCTCACCGCCGCATTGTTCTCTCAGATCGGTGCAATAGGACAGCACGCTTTGCCGCGCCGTCTCCCCCACCAGGCGCACCCCGTCTTTTTCCACGGACAGGGTCGCCTCCACCTCCTCGCCCAGATAGAGGGGGGCGATGTCGTGGAAGGTAAAGTAATAGTAGCCGCCCTTTACGGTGTAGCTTTTTTCCGTGGTCACCTCTCCCCGGAATTGAAACGTCACCTCCGGGGCGGTGTAGCCTCCCCGGATCAGGTCACCGGCATTCACCAAAAAGTTGATGGCGATGTTGTTTTCCAGATAGAGGGACGTGCCGTAAAAGCCGGGAAGGCTTTCCTCGGCGCGTGCGGGCGGAAAAGCGGATAAAAGCGGGCACAGCAGCACGAGGGCAAGCAGGCAGGAAAGGAATTTTCGCATAATAGATCTCCTTTTTATGGACGGATAAAAAGCGGTAAATACAACGAAAGGTCAGACAAGCACCGCCTGATCTTTCGTTGTTTTTTTATTTGGATCCTTCTCTCTTGATGACCACCGCCACGGTTTTCAGCAGGATCTTCAGATCCAGGGAAACGCTCCAGTTTTTGATGTAGGCGGTGTCCAGCGCCACGACCTTTTCAAAATCCTTGATGTCGCTGCGCCCGTTCACCTGCCACATCCCGGTGATGCCCGGCTTGATGGCGAGCCGCGCCCGGTGGTGCAGCTTGTATTTTTCCCACTCGTCCAGCGTGGGCGGCCGGGTGCCCACCAGACTCATATCCCCCTTCAATACGTTGAAGAACTGGGGAAATTCATCCAGGCTCAGCTTGCGGATCTTGTATCCGATGCCGTAATGGGGCTTTCCGTCCACCATCCGGTTCCCGATGATGCGGGGATCGAAATCCAGCTTGAACATCATGTCGTCTTCGTATTGGTTGTTCTTCATCAATTCCGCTTTCCGCGCCTCCGCGTCCTTGTACATGGTGCGGAATTTGATGATCTTGAACACCTTGCCGTTCTTGCCCACCCGATCCTGGGTGAAGAAGACCCTGCCGGGGGAACGGGTCCAGATGATGATCGCCATAATGGGGGTGAGGAGCAGGGTGATGAGACTGCCCACAAGCCCGCCCACCACGTCCATCAGGCGCTTGAGGGCGATCTGCAGCGTGGTGGCGTAGTTGATGCTGGTGGTCAGCACCGTGTAGTTGGCAAGGGTCTCCACGAACTGCTTGTTCTGCATGACCTCCGCCCGGAAATTCAGTTTTTCGTGTACCGTCACGCCCATGACGATGAATTGGTTGACCAGTTTTTTCTGGGCTTCATTGACCCCGGTGAAGCAGGTGAAGATCTCATCCACCCATTCGTGAAGCACATAGTCCTTCACCGTCATCCGGTCGGCGACCACCGGGATGCCGCAGATCTCTTCCCCGGTCATTTCCTTATCCACCACGGCGATGCCGCACAGGCGCACCCGGGTGAAATTGTAAGTGGAAAAGTGGTTGGCAACGTCCTCCGCCAGATCCGAGGTGGTGACCACCAGGAGGGACGGCCGCCCCCGGTAGGAGTGCCCGTGGAGGATGGCGTGCTTCCGCAGCAGCACCGCCGGGTACAGAAACGCAAAGTAAAACACCCACATCAGGTACAAGGTGCCCCGGGAATACAGATCCGCCTCCTGGGTGGAGAACAGATACAGCGTCGCCAACAAAAACACCGCCAGGGTGTGCCGGAGCATGATGACCAGCTCCTTCTTCCACCGCCGCCGCAGAACGCCCCGGAAGGAGCCGGTGAGCAGCGTCACCACAAGCTCCGCCAGAACGATGAAGATCGCCATGTTGCGGTACAGGGGATCGGCGTAGGGGATGAAGGGATGCATCGCCCGGGCAAATCCCGGCTTGAACAGCTGCCCCAGCCCGTTCTGATACAAAAAATAGGAAAGAAAGAACGCCAGGTGCAGACAGATCAGGTCGATGAAGATAAAATCGTAATGCTTGAACCATCCCGTGGATTGCTTTTTGTACATATAAAAACCTCTTTAAAAAAGAAAGTCAGGAAGCGCTTTTTGAAACTTTGGAAGCATATTATACCCCAAAGAGAAAGAAAAGTCAACAAGAACCCCTTGCGGAGGAGTGGGGGGACTTGCATTTTCTCGCGCCCCGTGGTATAATGCCGAAATAGAATGCGCAAAAAACCTGTATCGAAAGGATGGCGGCGATATGATCCGATCCATGCTCGTGGGCACCATCATCGACGGCAGGCACAGCGGGATCGACAAATACCTGCTGGGCTTTTGCGAAGCCGCCAAGGACGCGGGCGTCCGGCTGGATTTTCTCACGAATGAAATTTACCCGCCCCTGCGGGAACAGCTGGCGGGCTACGGGTTTTCTCTCATCGAGACCCCGTCCCTGAAGCATCCCCTGCGGCAGTACCGCGCCGTGAAGCGCCTGCTGCGAGGCGGCAGCTACGACAGCGTGTATCTGAACCTGTCCGAGGCGTTCAACGCCACGCTCCTTTTCGCCGCGGCGGCGTGCAAGGTGCCCCATCGCATCGTCCACTCCCACAACAGCGGGGTGGATCGCACCAGCGCCCTGTCCCGCTTTCTGCGGGGCGTGCTTCACAAGCTCTTCCGTCCCGTCCTGTCCCGGCTCGCCACCCGGCGGCTGGCTTGCTCTACCCTGGCGGGAAAGTGGATGTATGACAAGCCCTTTGAGATCGTCTGCAATTCCGTGGATGGAAAGCGCTTCGCCTTTGACGGGGAGGTGCGCGAGCGCATGCGGCGGGAGATGGGGCTGGAGGACAGGCGCGTCTTTCTCCACGTGGGCAACTTCAATTACGCCAAGAATCACGCGTTTTTGCTCCCCGTGATGGAGGAGATCCTTTCCCGGGACAAGAGCGCGGTTTTGCTTCTGGTGGGCGACGGGGGCACCCGTCCCGGTCTGGAGGAGGCGGCTGCGGCGCGGGGACTTGCGGAATACGTTCGTTTCCTGGGCATCCGGAGCGACGTTGCGGCGCTTTTGTGCGCCGCCGACGGCTTTCTGTTCCCTTCCCGGATCGAGGGCTTTCCCATCACCTGCCTGGAGGCGCAGTTTTCCGGCGTTCCCTGTCTGCTTTCCGACACCATCGCGCCGGAAACGAAGATCGCGCAAAACACGCGTTTCCTGAAAACGGACGACCCGGCTCTCTGGGCGCGGGAGGCGCTCGCCATCACCGACGGAGAGCGGAAAAGCGCCGTTTTGTTTCCGGAGAGCGCATCTTTCGAGGCGGCGAACAATAAAAAGCAGCTGCTTGCTATTTTAAGAGAAGAGGCATTGTGAGTATGGCAAATCTGTACGAGAAAACAAAAAAGTGGGATCGTGTGGGCGTCACCGTCTTTGCGATCCTGTTCCTCACGGTGGGATTTCTGCAGCTCAGCTCCCTCACCTTCGGCAGGGGGATCATCTCGGTGGTCCAGTGGCCCACGGTGGCGCTGGGCGCCGTCTTAGTGCTGGAGCGGCTGGTCTTTTTCGGCCATTACCGCGCTTCCCACGGCATCTATTTCTGGGCGGCTTTCGTGGTAAGCTTCGGGCTTTCTGCCCTTCTCGCCTTCCGCTACGGCTTCCGGAACAACGCCCGGATGTTCCTGTTCCTCCTTTTCCAGATCGCCCTGCTGTACGCCACCGACCGGCAGGAGGAAAGAAGTGTTCTGAAAAAGCGCTTCACCCTTTGCTCCGCCTATTTTCTCACCGTCTTTTCTCTGATGGAGGTGGCAAGCGTCTGGACGATGCTCAGCGGCTTTTCCCGCACCTATCAGCAGCCCAGCACCTCCGACGTGCCCACCTATTACGTGGGCTTTCATTTCGGCAGGCTTTTCGGCGTGTTCTGGGATCCCAACATCGCCGCCCTGGGCGCGGCGGTGGCGGCGGTCTTATCCCTGCATCTCCTGTTGAAGCGCCCCCGTCTCTGGCGCAAGATCGGCTACGGCTTTCTGATCGTTCTGCACGTGGTCTATATTTCCCTGTCCGACTCCCGCACCGGCATCCTCTGCCTCACCGTGGGCGGCGGGATGTACGCCTTGATCCGCCTGTGCCGCCACGCCTTTTCCGGTGTGAAGTGGAAGCAGGCGGCGGCGGTGATCCTGTTGGCGTCCCTTTGCGCCTGTACCGCCTTCGCCCTGCCGAAGGTCATGCGGCAGGGGTGCATCGCCCTGGCGGAGGAGATCTATACCCGGGTGAACCGGGACGACGGGGAGGAGACCACCGACGTCCGGGAGCTGTTCGACCGGGGCTACGACATCACCGGCGACCCCAGCAACCGCCGCTTTGATATTTGGAAGGGCGCCCTGGAGATCGCCGCCAGAGAGCCCGTGTTCGGGGTGAGCCGCGCCAACATCCTGCACTACGTGGATGAAAATCTGCCCCAGAGCTATCTGGTCACCAACGACCACATGCGCTTCGACAGTATGCACAATCTGTATCTGGAGATCCTGGTGAGCCAGGGCGCCGTGGGGCTTCTCCTGTTTTTGGCGGCGGCTCTTTCCCTGGCACTGCCCGCTCTGAAGCACATTCGCGCCCTGGTGAAGGGCGAGGCGGGCAGGGAGGTCGCCCTGATCTTCGGCATCCTTTCCGCTACGCTGGTCTCCACCCTGGTCATGGCGGAGATCGTGTACGTCATTTCCCCCGTCAGCACGCTGTTCTGGCTGAGCTGCGGGAATCTCTCTTTCCTTTTGCGGGAGGAAAAAACGAAAAAAGAAGAGGAGAAAACCGTATGAAGATCCTGTCCGTTTCCGTCGCCGCGTACAATATGGAGAAACTGATCCGGCAGAATCTGGATTCCTTCGCCGCCTCCGCCTTCCGGGATGAGATCGAGGTGCTGGTCATCGACGACGGCTCCAAGGACGGCACCGCCGACATCGTTCGTTCTTACGAGGAGAAGTATCCCGGGGTCATCCGACTCATTTCCCAGCCCAACGCGGGTCCCGGCTCCACGGTCAACCGGGGCATGGATCACGCCACGGGGAAGTATTTCCGTATGGTGGACGCGGACGACTGGGTAGGCGAAGGCTTCGACGAATACGTTTCTTTCCTGAAAGAGACCGACGCGGATATGGTGGTCGCCGACTACGTGATGGCGGACGACAAGACCGGGGAGACCCGTCCCCGGGTCATCGAGGGACTGCCGGAGCGGAAGACGGTTTCCTTTGACGCCGTCGCGCCTAATCTTTCGCTGGAAATGCACGCCGTCACCTTCAAAACGTCCCTTCTGAAAGAACACGGCATCCGCCTGTTCAACGGCTTTTATACCGATATGCAGTACCTGCTGTTCCCGTCGCCCTTTGTGGAGACCGTGGCGTATATCCACGTCCCCGTGTATATGTACCGGGTCAGCCTCACCGGGCAGAGCATGGCGGCGCCCAGTATGCAGCGGAACGTGAAGATGCACGACGATATGCTTTTCTCCATTGTGAAGCTGTATAACGAAACGAAGGAAAGCCGCCCCGCCGTGGCGGCGTACATTCTGAAAAAATTGGTGATGATCTCCGGCACGGAAATGGGCACGCTCCTGTCCTTCCCGCCCTCCGGGGCGCATAAAGCCGCCCTTTTCGACTATATGAAACGGCTGAAGGAAGCCTGTCCCGACGCGTGGCAGGGCTTTTCGGCCTTCAAAACGACGCGCGCCCTCCGGCTTTGCGGCGGCGCGCTTTATCCCGTCCTCTGCCGGATGCACCGGCGCCGCCTGGGTCTGTAAAACATGGACGCGCAAGGAAAGAAAACGGTCGTTAAGAATTATCTGTATAGCCTGAGCTATCAGATCCTGCTGCTCATCGTTCCCCTGGTCACCATGCCCCACCTGGCACGCACCGTGGGCATCGCCGGGCAGGGAACGTACGGCGTGCTGTACGCGGTGACCAGCGCGTTCGTGATGCTGGGCTGCGTGGGTCTCAACCTCTACGGCCAGCGGGAGGTCGCCTACTGTAAGGACGATCCCGCCGCCCGGAACCGGGTGTTCTGGGAAGTGGAGACCATGCGGGTCGCCGCCCTCTCCGTCGCTTTGATCCTCTACCTCGCCTTCGTGTGGTTCGATCTGCGGGTGTTTGCCCTCATCGACGTGGGGCGTCCCCTGTACCCCCTTTTGTTTTCCGCGGAGTTGATCTCCGGGATGCTGGACATCAGTTGGTATTATCAGGGCATCGAGAATTTCAAGCTTCAGACCATTCGCAATTTCGTGGTGAAGCTGGCGGGGCTGATCCTCATCCTCACCCTGGTGCGGGGAGAGGGGGATCTGTGGAAGTACATCGTCATTATGCTTGCCTCCAATCTTTTGGGGAACGGCTCTCTGTGGCTCACCAAGCTGCGCGCGGATCCCTTCGTCAAGCCGGATCTGCGTGCCCTGCCCGGGCGTTTGAAGGTATCCCTTTCCATGTTCCTGCCCCAGGTCGCCACCATCGTTTACGCCCAGCTGGATCGGGTGATGATCGGGGGACTGGTGCGGGACGGAAATTTGCAGGTGGGGATCTACGACAACGCGGAAAAGGTGGTCAAGATCGCCCTGACGGTGGTCACCTCCATCGCGCTGGTCATGCTCAGCCGGGTGGCGAACGCCTTTAAATCGCAGGATCGGGAAAAGGCGCGGGCATACGTCCGCTTTTCCTTCCGTATCTATATGCTTCTGGGCGTACCCATCACCTTCGGGCTGGCGGCGCTGGCGCCCGGGATCACGGAAAAACTCTTCGGCGGCGCCGACGGCGCTTCCGGGATCGCCCCGGTGATGGCGATGCTGTGCCCCATCATCCTCTTCATCGGCGGCTCCTCGGTGTTCGGCACCCAATACCTGCTTCCCACCGACCGGCTGAAGCCCTATACCGCGTCCGTCTTCACCGGGATGGTGGTCAATTTGATCTTCAACGCCGCCCTCATCCCCTTCTTCGGCGCCTTCGGCGCGGCGGCGGCGACCCTTTTGGCGGAGTTCTCCGTTTTGGCGGTGCAGATGATCGCCCTGCGAAAGGAGTTCAGCCCCCGGCTGTATCTGGCGTGCTGGCGGAACGTTTTGGCGGGTCTTCTCATGTTCGCCGCCCTTCTGGGGCTGGGCGTCCTGTTCCCCACTCCCTCCTACCTGTGGATCTTCGTGAAGATCCTGGCGGGCGCGGTGATCTACTTTCTCCTGCTCATCCTTTTGCGGGATCCCTTCCTCCTGGACGGGCTGGCGAAGGTCAGAAAGAAACTCTTCCAGAAATAAAAGAAATAAAAAAAAGACCGGAGATCCGGTCTTTTTTTCATCCCAATACCTCGCCGCACTTTTCCCAGTACCACAGCCCGTCCCCCAGGGACGAGGTGAAATACC
>CAMPCJ010000012.1 GCA_946645685.1 uncultured Clostridia bacterium
CGGAAAAAGACTGCCGGGAAAAGGCGGCGTTTTCAAAGACGGCGTCGTATGTCAGTTCGCCCTCTTCCGCTCCCGCAAAGCGCGTGATACGCACAAGGGCGGCCACTGTTTCCGTTTCCCGGTGGGTATCCAGCGTGCGGCACACCCGAACGGCGGTGCAGGCGCCACGATCTTCCGACCAGGTATACCGCGTCTCCTCCCAATCGTGAACGTGGGGGACGGTACGAGACGCGCTCTCGATCGCCTCATTTTTAAAACAGGCGGTGTACGTCAAATACCCCGGTTCCTCTTCCGCGTCCGCCACCGCCGTCTCCACCGTTTCCGTGAGCTTATGGGCGGCGTTTTTCGTGCAAACGCAGGTGGCGGTGCAGGCGGAGAGATCCTCGCTCCATTGATAGGTCGCTCGTCCCCAATTGTGCGCGCAATACGGGATCACCGGCGTTTCCGGAGCGGCAAATGCCGCCGTCCCCTGACAGATCAGACAAAGGACGCAAACAGAGACGGCGATCAGACAGATCCTCCTCATGAATACCTCCTCGCTTTAAGAAGCTTCGATGGACTTGCACCTTTTCAGTATACCGTCGCGCCCCTCTTTTGTCAAATGGAAAAGAAAGCCACCGGCCCAAATGAGCCGGGTGGATAAGGAAGTAATTCCAAAACAATACCGTAGCATCGCAAAGGCAAAGAATAACGCTCAGAAAGGCGAAATGCTTTTCTGGGCGTTTTTTCTATTATTTTATTATAGATCCACACATTCGATTTATTTCTTGTTATCGCCTACAATATAGGAAAAAGAGCGCCCTATCGGGATATGGGGACAATGGACGGCGGCGGGAAATCCCCGCCGCCGTATTGCTTACTTGGATTTTATTTCTTCTGTACGATAGATGAATTTGACTTGACCTCCCATATCATCGCTGATGCCGGAGAAATTTCGGTAATTCTTTGATACGTCTATCGTTGCCTTCAAGCGAGTAACAATACCTTTCATATCGTTGTCCACAAGCTCAATAATCTTTTGAACGCCTTCCTCGTTGAACTTCTTCAGTCCGTCACTTAACTGCATTGCTCCGTTTTTCAGCTGAGATACGCCGTCAACTAAAGCAGGGGCTCCGTTTTTTAACTGCAGGATACCATCGAAAAGTGCAGCGGCTCCGGCTTTGAGCTGAGCCGTGCCATCCTTAAGATCGGAGGCACCTGAAGCAAGAGAAGAGGCCCCGTCTGCGGCAGAGGCAACACCATTTGTATAAGTCAAAAGTCCGAGATAGAATGCATTGTAGCTGTCAAGAGAGGTCTTCAGAGAAATGATTGATTTTGCACCTTCAGATGCAGCCGCAAGCTTTGCTTTGACTTCATCGGAAGCCATGTTTTCGGAAATTGCCTGTTTTACCTGCAATTCAACATGATCCGCAACCGTTTTCTGAATTGCTTCGGTCTGCATCTGCGCGTCGGTGTTTGCTTTTACGGTCGCCTTGATTTCGTCACTTTCCATTTTTGCCGTGATATTGGATTCAATCAGTGCATTAACTTCATTTGTCTGCATCTGCGCTTCAATTGCAGCGGAAATGGAATTCTGCGTTTCTGCGGGAATCATTCCTGCGGAAACGGCAGCTTCGTAATCGGATTTGCTCATTCCGGCAGCGGCAACGATCACTTGCTCAGAAACCTGCTCGCGCACGGCGGCGGTCACACCTGCCGCAACCTGTTCACGAACAGCGGCGGTTACGCCGGCAGCCACTTGTTCACGAACGGCAGCCGTAACCTTTTCTACGATAAGCGGTCTGTTGTTCTCCACGGCGGCAGTGACCTGTGCGAGTGCCTGGTTATATACAGAGGTTTCGTCAAGAGAATTGATCACACCGGTCAACACTTGAGCGTAATTATCAATGGTAAGAGTGGAAACCGAAATGCCGCCGGCTTTGATCTGCGTTTCCGCGGTAGAAAGCAAGGTTTCAAAAACTTGCTTGGCTCCGCCGTTGAGCGTGTCATTGTTACCTTTCAAAGTATTAAGACCGCCGGCCAGTTCTGCAGCGCCTGCCTTCAACTGTCCTGCACCATCATCAACGGAAACAGCACCGTCTTTCAAAACTTTCGCACCGTCAGCAAGCTGGTTGATCCCGGATACAAGCTCATTCGATTTGTCAAGCAGTGTAGTAAGTCCACCATAGAGTGCTGACGATCCGTCAAGCAACTGCTTCATTCCTTCGGAAAGTTCTCCTATGGAACCTGTCAGGTCGTCGGCAGAATCAAGCTTTGATGTATTAAAGTTATTGAACAGTTCATTGGCGGCAAACGTAACGGTCATTCCTAAACTGAAGTCGGAAGCGTCCGCAGTGATTTCCACGTAATCGGGAATGTTAAGTTTGTCTTTGCTGATGCCGAGATTTTCCTGTAATCCGGGAAGTGCAATTCCCACGACTGCCGTGCGATCGCCGTCGTTGATGATCTTACCGTTTGTTACTTCAACATTGCGGAAATGCTCGTTATCAAGAAGCATACCCGTGAGCATCGCAAAAGGAACATAAATCTTTTCTTCTTTACCGTCGATTTTTACCATTTCATACTGTCTGTTATCGTAATCAAATCGAATGCTTACTTTGCCGGTCTTACCCGCGATCTCATCGGCGGAAACTTTCTTGCCATCGAGCGTGTAGGTGACAGTCATGCCTACGGGCAGTTCTTTTTCAATATTGCCTCGATAGTAAATATCGTTGCCTTGTGCATCCCAAACCTTGGCGTTTCCGCTGATCGTGTAGGACTCATTGCCCTTTACGTTTTCAATATCGGAAAGCCCGGTGGAATCGGTAATGGAAGCAGCGCCTAAAGCATTTTTTATCCAGTCGCTTACAATAATTTTCTGAACAGAACCGTCGGCTCCTGCCAAGACATACACGGTTTCATCTTTCGTTGAGTCTTTATCTGTATTGGCGGTGGTTGTTGCTGTGACCGCATCTTCTTTTGGCTCTTCGGTTTTATCGTTTGTCAGGGCAAACACCGTAATGACACTCGAAAGGCATAAAACGGCGCATAAGATAATTGCCGTTATTTTGAATGATGGCTTATTCATTGATAGAGACCTCCGTTTTTATAGGTTTTATTTTAGTCATACCGAGAGTTGTTTTACAGATGATTTTATCAAACAACATAAACAACGCCGGCAGAACGAAGATGACAAGGAGCATACTGATAATAGCTCCTCTTGCCATGAGCATACACATTGAACTGATGATTTCGATGTCCGAATAAAGTGCAACACCGAATGTTGCTGCAAACAGGCCCATACCGGAAACGATGATGGACGGAATGGACGTATAGAGGGCCGTCCAAACGGCATTTTTCTTATCTCTGCCCGCAATTCGTTCTGCTTTGTAACGTGTCGTCATCAGAATTGCATAGTCGACGGTAGCGCCGAGCTGGATCGTGCTGATACATATTGGGGTAATAAACGCCATGCTCTGACCGAGATAATGCGGCAGACCGAGATTGATGAATATGCCGACTTCGATCACGGCAATCAGGATGAACGGGAGAGAGATACTCTTTTCCACGAGCAGAATGATGAGGAATATTGCGATAACTGATACAGCGGTAACGACGGCAAAATCGTGTCCCGTCGTTTCAATCATATCCTTCATACACGGGGCTTCGCCGATCAGCATGCCGTTTTCATCGTATTTTTTAAGGACAGTGTTAAGCTTGTCAATCTGCTCATTTACATCATCACTAGCTGCTTTGTATTCGGAGTTAATAAGTAACAGTTCCCACCGATCGCTTTCAAGAATGGATTTTACGCTGTCGGGCAGTATTTCTTCCGGCACACGGGAGCCGACGACCGACTCAAGGCCTAAAACGTATTTCACGCCGTCAACGTCTTCCATTTCGGATATCATATTCTTGACGGATTTTGCCGGGAGCTTGCTGTCAACAAGGATCATGTGAGTAGAAGCAATATCGAAGTCCTCACGAAGTTTGGAATTGGATATCACGTAATTCATATCCTCCGGCAGGCACTCTCCCATATCGTAATACACTTCATCGTTCGCTTTGCTGTATCCGTAATAAGCGGGGGCTACGAGAATTGCAAAAATGATGAGAAACACCGGAAAAGCCTTTACAACGCCATTCGCAAATTTTCCCATGGGCGGGATGATCGAGCGATGCCTCGTTTTCTGAAGCGGTTTATCAAGAACAAGGATCAGCGACGGCAGCACGGTTACACAGCCGATCACGCCAAGTAAGACACCCTTTGCCATTACGATCCCGAGGTCGCGGCCTAGGGTAAAGCTCATAAAGCACAGGGCCACAAAGCCGGCGATCGTTGTAATGGAGCTCCCGACCACACTCGTAAGAGTTTCCTTGATGGCAACCGCCATTGCCTCTTTGTTGTCACAATACTTTTCCCGTTGCTCGTTATAACTGTTCCAAAGAAAGATGGAATAGTCCATCGTCACGGCAAGCTGAAGAACGGCGGACAGAGCTTTGGTTATGTAGGAGATCTCACCGAAGAAAATATTCGTTCCGAGGTTGAGAATGATCATCGCGCCGATAGAGGCAAGAAACACAAAAGGAATAAGCCAACCGTCAAGCAAAGCGACCATAGCGACGCAGGCAAGCACCACGGCAAGACCTACGTATATCGGCTCCTCTTTTTCACAAAGGTCTTTCAGATCCACGACAAGCGCCGTCATACCGGAAACAAAGCACTGTTTTCCGCAGACGGAACGGATCTCCTCCACTGCGTTCATTGTAAGTTCGTCCGACGTTCCCGTATCGAAAAACACCGCCATCATTGTTGAGTGACCGGAGTTAAACTCCTTGTAAACCGCATCCGGCAGCAGTTCCATCGGTATGGACAGATCCGCAAGAGAATCGTACCAAAGAACAGTATCTACGTGGTCAATGGCTTCGATCTTTTCTTTCAGCTTTGCCACGTCCTTGTTTGGCATATCCTCGAATATCAGAAACGTAAAAGCGCCTTTATCAAAATCCTTCAGCAGTTCATTCTGACCGATAACCGTTTCCATATCCGACGGCAGATATGTAAGCATATCATAGTTGACTCGTGTATGGATCATACCGATAACCGACGGTATCATAAGAATAACCGTCAGTATCAGGATCAGGATGCGGTGCTTTACTACCGCCTTTGCAAAACGCATGATCTTCACCTATCCTTTTCGAAAAAATCAAATGTATCTGTCTCAACAAAATCCGGCGCCTGGTTTTTGACAATTAAAACCGTTCTGATGACGGTATAGAGATTAAGTATCCCTTCGGAAAGAAATGAAACGCCCATTAGAATTGTCAGCACCCCTGCGCCGAAGGCAGAATCAAAAATAAGGGCAACGCCTACTATGCCCGCAAGGATCGCCAGGGAAAGAATAAGCCACCAATCTTTGATACCGAAACGTTTGGAATCCAGTGCAATCCGAATTTTGAACAGCCCGTCAAACAGAATGGCAATACCGAAAGCGGCGGCAATGAAAGCCATCAGGTTTTCGGGATGGAAAAGAACGACCGTCCCCAATACCACCATCAATATTCCGAATTCCAAATCAAATTGAAACGCCAACCGATACAGATCTTTGGAAAAATAACCAATCAATTTTACGATACCGAATAGGATCGCTGCGATGCCGATTTCGATTCCGACGATCTTCGTTGAAATTTCCGGCAGTGCGATAAATAAAATCCCTGCTATGCAAAACAGTACCGATACCACGATGTATCCGATTTTGGCTATTTTCATCGGTGCGACAGAACGCATTTTCATGGATTACGAACCTCCTTTGATGATTCTGTTGTCAGTATAGTATTTTGCCGACGCTTTGTATACGGACAAAAAAATACCCAATGCCTGATTTTTAGGCATTGGGTATTGATTCAGCTGATTTTCAGACAGCTTACGGCTGTTTGTCTGAATTTACGCTTCTTCGCAACGGTCGATCATTTCATTGAGCATTCCTTTTTTAATATCCATAAGTCGTACAACAGCAGAACGGATATCGTCGTTCATATCGTTCCTTAACCAGTTTGAAATGATCCCGAATCCCAAACTGGAATAATAATTTTTCATGATATTCAAATCGTTTTCTTTAATTTTATGTCCCTTTAGTACAGCAGACAGATACGTTTCGATGGCATAATCGCAAACTTTCCAAAGATACATTTCATAAATATTGCGATTTACCGAATGATAGATGTGCAAAACCGCCCGTTTTTTAGACAAGGCTGTATCAAGCACAGCTTGCAGACAATCTCCGAAATTGTCAACCGTAGGATATGTTTGGATGATCGCGGCGGCATCCTCCTCAACGACGGTTTCAATTAATTTCGGAATATTTTCGAAATAATAATAGAAAGTATTGCGATTGATTCCGCAATCCGTCACAATATCCTTGACTGTAATTTGAGAAAGCGGTCGTTCTGTCAAAAGCTTTATAAAAGAGGCTTCAATTGCTTTTTTTGTGAAGTTTGCCATTTTATTGCTTCTCCCATTTGATTTCTACGATATCCGAAATCCCACATTGCAGAGCAATGCAGATTTTAGCAAGCGTTTCAAGTGTAACGGATTCGCCCTTACCCATTTTTGTAATAACGTTGGAAGAAAGAGAAGTTATTTTCTGAAGATCTTTCTTCATCATATGCTTATCTATCAGCAGTTTCCAAAGCCTATTGTAACGAATGTGATATAATGCTTTTTCTACGATAGCACTCCAATCATAACGATTAATTATATCATATAATCACTCAAAAAACAATAGAAGTCCACAACAACGACAAATACGACGGTCACTGCCACGTCAAAGTGGATATTTACTTTACCGGCATTGGAATGTTTGAAAGACCGACAACGCAGGAATTACAAACGCTCGCCGATATTCACGAGCAAAATACAGGATAACCCAAAAGGAAAAGGAGCAGCCCTTTTCGGACTACTCCATATTCCTTACATAAAATACTTCCTTATCCACAGCCGGAAATGAGCCGGCGGCTTTCCCGGTATAGGATCAACCGACGATACCGGACCGTTCGATACCCTGTACCAGGAACTTTTGACCGAATACGTACACGATCAAAAGGGGCAGGATGATGAGCAGCGCCTCGGTATTCATAATGGCGGAAGAGTAGACCTCCGACGCCTGGAATCCCGCCACATCCAAAGAGGAAGGAATGGTCAGAATCTGGGGCATCAGATAGCCGCCGGTGCGGGTGAAGAACATCGTGGAATAGAAGTTGTCCGTCCACTGCCAGGAGAAGGCAAACAGGAACACCGTCGCCATCATGGGCATGGACAGGGGGATGATGATCCGCACGAAGGTCTTGAACACACCGGAGCCGT
Source organism: uncultured Clostridia bacterium (assembly GCA_946645685.1). Taxonomy (GTDB): domain Bacteria; phylum Bacillota; class Clostridia; order Oscillospirales; family SIG627; genus RGIG5579. The sequence goes on from CAMPCJ010000012.1 coordinate 7,343, forward strand.
CCACGTACGCCGCTTCCTCCAATTCATCCGGCACGCCCCGGAAGAACTGCCGCATCAGGAAGATGTACAGACCGTTCTTAAAGGCGAGACCGCCGAAGGAAAGAATGGCAAGAGGCCAATAGGTGTTGATCAGATTGATGGTCTTGCCGGTAAGCAGCTGAATGATCCCGTATATGTCAAAATAACGGAACTTCTGGAACAGGGCGAGACGCAGCGCCTGATGGGGCACGACCATGGTAAAGATCACGCAGTAGAAGAGGAAGGTGTTGCCCTTGAACTTAAACTTCGCAAAACCATAGCCGATGATCATCGTGGTGATCATCTGCACCACCGCGCACAGAAAGCTGAGGACGAAGGTATTCCACAGCGCCAGAAAATACTTGTTTTCCGTGATGATGGCTTTGTAGGTATCCAGCGTGGGATACCGGGGGATCAGACGGACCGTCACGTCCAGAAAATCTTCCTTCGACATGAAGGAGCCTGCCACCTTCGCGATGAAGGGGTACAGGATGACGTAGGAGATACCGATCAGGAGAACGTAGCGGAAGACTGCCCAAAGGGCTTTCTTCAGAAACGTAAAGGTGAGAAATCTCGCCCGGAACCGCTGCCAAAAGGGCGTGCGATCCTTGAATTCAACGTCGAACCCTTTGTTCTGTTTCTTCTTCAAGCGGGGCTTTTCCATTTCAGCGTTCATACTACTTCCTCCTTTCTCAGTCTCTTCTCTGATAGAACACGTAGGCGGAGAGAAGTCCGGCTACTGCCGCGATGATCAGGATGACGATGGTGAAATAGATCCAGTACATGGCGGTCGCCAGAACGTCGCCGCCCTCATTCTCGTACACACTGGACACGTACGTCATGACCTGATTGGAGCTGGCGGTGAAAGAGTCGATGACCGTGTAAATGGCGTTCACCAGGATCATGGGGCTGATCATGGGGAAGGTGATCTTCCAGAAGGTTTCCCAGGCGGTGGCGCCGTCTATGGTACAGGACTCATAGATGGCGGGAGAGATGGATTGCAGACCCGCCAGGAAGATCAGCATCTGAACGCCGCTTCGGTTGACGATGCCGTATACGTTGTTCACGATGTTCACCACGTATTCCAGCAGCTCGTGTCCCACCTTCATCCCGGCGAAGAGGTTCTGCAGATCCATCACGCTCATCAAAGAGTCCGACCCTTGTATGGCGTTCCCCGAATCAACGCTGCCCTGGGAATACTCCGTGAAGGCGTTGTTCAAGTCGATGGAATCGATCAGACCCGTAGACAGGATAACGGGAATGAAGAAGATGGCGCGGAAAACGGTCCGACCGACCATTTTCTGATTGAGCAGGACCGCCATGAACAGGGAGAAGACCACAATGGCGGGCACTTCCAAAAGCAGCTGCTGAATGCCGCCGGTCAGCGTGACCACGAAATGCGCGTCCGTAAACAGCGCGTCGTAATAGTTCGCCCAGCCAACGGGATCAAGCTCGTATCCGCCGCCGCTCAACAGATAAATGGTGTGGAACGAGAAGTTGATGGAATCAAAGATGATGGGGATGTAAACCAGGAAGAATACCAGCAGGAACGGCAGAATGAACCACCATCCGGCTCTCGCCTTTTTCCGGTCCAGAGAGGCGACCTTGCCGCTTCTTCTCTTCGGCAATCTTGCCGGTTTTGTCTTGACTGCTTGATTCATAGGATCACCTCACCCCCGTCACGACGAAGTCCATGGCAGGGATCGTGATCTCACCCTGGGTCACTTCGAAGTTGTTGTAATTCAGATAGATGGCGCAACCGTTTTCGTAAGTAACGACCACGACACGGTTGTTCAGGATCTTATGGTCGATGATGCGCTGATCCTGAACGTTCTTCAAAGCGCCGTCGATCCGTTTGTACTCGGAAATGATGTTTTCCTTCCAGGTATCGTAGTTCACGGCGTAGTAAGCGCCGTAACCGTTCGTCTTGAGAAGCGCCGTGTTCTGATAGGCGATCACAAAGTACGGGTCAGCGCCGTTCTCGACGGTCTTTAAGATGTTGTACTCATAGTCGCCCGCCAGGTTGATGGCGTCGCCGGTGAAATGCTTGTAGCCGTGGAGCAGAATGCCCATAAACGGAACTTCCCCGGAAGTATCGGTGCGGTTGGAGGAATCCAACGGAACGTTCAGAATATGCTCGGCATAACGCCAGGTGTAGATGTTGCCTTTCTCCACCATCACGTGGTCGTTGTCCGCGGCGATCTTCCCCAAGGCGTCCGTCAGATAGCTCTTGGCGTCTTCCCGGTTCATGGGGAAGTTCTCGTCCTGGCTGGAAGACAGGGCGGAACCCAGCGTTCCCACGGAAATGGCTTTCTCTCCGTCCTTGAACAGAGCGGCGTATTTCGCGGCGATCTTGTTGTAAAGAGCGCTGATCCGGTTGGACGCGATCACGTAAGCGACCTGCGTATTGAAGGTCTGCACCACCGGGTTGTAGGTCTTGAAGAACGCCGTCTTGCCGTCGATGGTCTTGGCGGTCTCCTTGCCCTCGTCAAATCCGTCGAAAGTCCCCACGGTGTGAACGTAGGCGAAATCCAGATCCATAAAGATCTGATTGCCCGCGCCCTGCACGGCGGCGATCAGTTTTTCCAGACCGTTCTTACCGCCCAGCTTCCCTTCCACGTTCAGTTTGGCGGGAGCGGTGGACGCCATGCCCCCGTTCATCCATCCCAGATACCGAAGCACCTGATTGGAAACGCCCGCCTCGCCAAGCTCGTTCATAATGGTCTCGGCGTTTTCGAAGGTGGTCAGAGCCGCTTTGGTCTTGACGGGAACACCCAGGATCTGCACGGTGTTGTCAATGGCGCCGATGAGATCCAGATAGAGGTTGGCGTCACCCGCGGCTTTCATCTTTTCGGAAAGGATGCCCTCTTTGATCAGATAGGAGCGATAGGCGTTCGCCATGCCCACGTAGCTGGCTTCCTCCCCGTAGAGCAAGCGGTACTTGATGGTGTAGTTCCCCACGTATTTCCGCTGGATGGATTTGGTGATGAAAGCGGAAGCGCCGTCCACCGTGATGCCGTCCAGAGGATAGGAGTCGCTCTGCCGGGCAAAGAAGGTGGTCCCCATGGAACGGTACTCGTGCCTGTCAGCGCCGGAAATGGAGTCGATCCTGGTCAGGCTCTCCCCTTCCGTCATAAAGGCGACGTAGCCTTGCTTGACGGAATAGTCGCCGGCGGGGGTGAGAACGGAAGTGCCGACCACTTCACCGTCCTCGTTTTTCTCTTCCTTCACCACGTCCTCGGCAACGGTGTAGGTCTCGTCCATAACGGTGCCGTAAACGGGCACCCGCCACGTCTGATAATTGGAAGACGTCGCGGAAGCGCCGGAGCCGCCGCCGTTATAAAAGCCGAAGTCCATACCGTACATCGTGCCGGAAACCAGGCTCACCCGGTTGTTCGGATCAAAGCTGATGATGGCGCCGGAGCCGTCCGGAATGAAGTTGTAGCCCTCGTCCCGGCGGATGACGTTTTCGCTGAGAGAGACCCTTCCGGCGCCCAGGAACGGCAGCACCTGGATCTCACCCAGGGTGTAGGTCGCGGAGTCATAGGAAATGCCTCGCGCAGGGAGACGGACCTGGAAGCCCTCGTCCTCCAGCGTGTATTCCAACGCCATACGGAACAAGGGAGGAGAGATCTCCTGCATTTCATAGCCGGTCTCCTCGTGGTCGGCGATCATATCCTCCAGGGTGTAGTCGGTGTATTCTTTGATCATGCTTTCGATCAAGCTCTGAATACCCGCCTTCGCCGCCTGGGTCTCGTCGATCACGTAGATGGCTTCCCTTTCGGTAATGGGATATTTTTGCAGCATGGAAGCCTGGTCACGGGCAGTGAGGCTGGGATCGTTCAGATCCGCCAGAGAGTAGTAGGAAACGAACTTTCCGAAATCGAACAGACTGTTTTCCACCTTCTTGGCGGCGTCCTGCTCCTCTTTCACCGTGCTGTTCTTCAAGGCGATGTATTCCTCAAAGCTCATGTCCACGCTTTCCTTCGAGGTGCCCGCAAAGCTCTCGAAAAGGGGCTTCAAGATCAGCGTCTCAAAGCGGCTTTTTTCGATCTGATACGGTACCAGGCGCTTTTTCTGAGCAGAGCCGATGGAATACTCCACCCGAACGCCGTTCCGGATCTGCTTGATCACGACCTGGTTGGTCTTCACCGCGTCGTCAAAGCTGTTCAGATCGTGGGAAGAGCCCTCGCGGTCCGTGTACTTCATCTTGATCTGGCTCAAAAGCTCGTTCTTCACGTTGCCGGTGGAATCCGCAAGATCCCAGGGGTTGGTGAAGAGCATTTGCCCGGTCGTCTTATCCACCACCGCGACTTCCACGGTGTATTCCTGGATATACAAAGCGTAACGGTCGTTTTCCGCCGCCTTTGTCATGGTGTCGATCTTCTCCTCGGGAGAATGGTACACTTCCTTCTCGTAGTCGATCTTCCGCAATACGGCAAGGCGCTCTTCGTCCCCCAAAGGAGACTTCGCCTGGACGAAGGCGGGGGTGAGGGAAAGGATCATGGAAACCGCCAGGATCATAGAGATCAAGCCGGACAGGAATTTTTTCTTGCTCATGGATCACTTACCCCCTTTCTATACCCTCAGGCTCAATTCCAAGAAGATGTTCACAATGAAGCTGCTGATCTTGGAAAGCAGACCGGAGAACAAAACTGCGATAAACATGATAAAGACCATTGCCACTAAGGTACCCGCCACCGTGAGGATGTTCTTCCCGAAGGAGTAGTCGTGGGTGACCATCACGCCGAAGAACAGCAGGAACGCCGCCCAGACGTAGCCGATCCCGATCAGAAGATCGATGATGGCGGACTCTTCCAGGGTGAGGATGTGGGTGAGGAGCGTGGCGGGGATCATCATCATCGGCAGCGGGATCACGGAGTAGCATGCCGCCAGTACGATGTCCTTGAAGCTTCCCTCGCCCTCGAACAGGGTGGTCAGGCACCAGTTGCCCACGCACCACAGCGCCAGGGGCACCACAACGCCCAATATCTCGTTGAAGAAGTCGATCCCTTCGGGGTTGGGCTGGTACCAGAAGGACTTGCCGATGTCGCTGTAAATAAAGCCCACGATGGTGATCGCCACGAAGAAGATACCGGCTTTGAAATTGCCGCGCTTTTCGTGTTTCAGATCCCAGAAGCCGTCAAAGGGATGGAAGATCACGTGGGCGCCGTAGAGGAACGCCTCCCAGAAGCTTCTCTTCTCTTTGAGGACCTGCCCCTTCTCGTTCACCTTGTTGGCGTACTTGAAGAAGCGGGAAAGCGCCCAGGCGATGACAACGATGGCGATGGGGATCACGAGAATGTATTTCTCGATCCACCCCTTCCGGATCCGGGAGAAGCACTTGGAGTAGCCTTCCGCGTCATAAGCGGAACGGTAATACTCCTGCGCCCCTTTGTAATCCCCGGCACGGTAGAGGCTGTCGCCGATGCCGATGTAGGCTTCGTCGAAGTTGGAGTTGCGGAGCAGGACTTCGTTCCAGTGAACGGCGGATTGATCGTAGTTCCGCTCCTCCACGTTCTCCACGGCGGCAAACAAAGCGTCGCCGTAAGCCGTTCTCTTATAAACGGTAAAGGAAGAAGGCTCGGTACGGTCCAGCACCAGGAACTTATCTCCCTGGTAGCAAATGGCGCCGAGATTGCGGCTGTTGCCCAGCTGCGGTCCCTTATCGCCGAAGATGTACAGCAGCTTGCCCCGGGAATCGTAGGTGTAAAAGCGCTGCCGGACGGCGTCGCAGATGCTCCATACGCCGGAGGGCCCGAGCGCCACGTCGGTGATCTGAGAAATGCCGGTGGAAGCGTCGTGTCCCACGTTGTTGTAATGCACCACCGTCACTTCGCCGGAGGGCGGCCAGAAGCCGGTACGCATCATAACGTCCTCGCCCTGGGCGTTCAGCTTCTTCACGGGAGCGAAGTCACCGGAAGTGGCGTGAGTGGAAATGGCGGAAGCCGCTTTCTTCTTGTCCAGAGAGGAGGTGGTGACGAACACGAAACCGGATTCATCAATGGAAATGTTGTTGTATTCCGTAGGGACCTGGCTCATCAAAGACTCGCGCTGTTCCTTGGTCTGGAACATCCGCCAGAAGATCTGCCAGGCGCTGGGCGCGGTGCGCTGAGCCCCTAAAAAGCCCAGGAAGTCGCCGTTGGAATTCATGGAAATGACGCCCTCGTTGGTGGTGGAGGACACCACGTAGATCCGCCCCGCCGTATCCACGGCGCAGGCAACGGGGGTGTAAACGTGCCCCTCTTTCATAACAGGGCTGTAAGGGGCTTCCACGATGTGGTCGAAGGCGATATCCACGGTCTTGCCGTTTTCGTCCACCGTGCCGATGAACACCACGATCCGGGCGTTGTTGGAGTCGCAAACGTAGATCTCGTTCTTGCCCTCCGCGTCACGGATGAACACGCCCTTGGGGCCGTCCAGCTTGTCCGGAACGCCCTGACCGTTCACGAAGGTGGTAAGGATGGCGTTCAGGGTGTAATCCTTGTTGAGAACGATGATGCGGTTGTTGTTGGGATCCGCGATGTACACGTTCTCATACCGGTCGGACTCCAGATCCGACGGCGTCTTCATATTGGTCTGAAGACCGATGGCGGCGGAGTTCACCATACGATCCGGCACGTAGGCGTGGGGCGATTCCACGTAGTTGCCGTCAATGTCGTAGGTATAGGTGGAATACGGGACGAGGGCGCTGGCAGTAGGCGCCAGCAGCGTCGCGACGCACAGGAGAAGAATAAAGATTCGCAATACTTTTTTCATGATCTTCCCCTCCCCTCAGTCTTTCATGCCCGAAGTGGACATGGTCTCGATGATGTTGCTCTGAGTGAGGACAAACACCCCGATGGGCACCAGCATCATGATCACCGTGGAAGCGGCGCCGGCGCCCTGCCGGGAAATACCGCCCGTGACGATCTGCTGGATGGCGTAGTTGAAGCTCTTGAACTGCTCGGTATAGATATAAATGGTATGACCGGCGTTCCAAAGGTCCTTAAAGCAGAACACGATCAGGGTCAGCCAGGCGGGCTTGACCATGGGCATGGCGATCTGCCAGAACACCCGAAGCTCGGAAGCGCCGTCCAACCGCGCGGATTCCAGGACCGTGGTGGGCACGCTGGTCTCCATGAACTGCTTCATCAGGTACAAGCCCATACTGGTGGCGCAGGCGGGAATGATCCGCGCCCAGTAGGTGTCGATGAGGTGCAGAACGCTCATGGTGAAGAAGTTGGTGATGGCGGTGACCGTGGTGTGGAACATCAGGGAGTACACAACGATCTTGAAGAGGACGTTCTTCCCCGGGAATTTCATCTTCGCCAGGGCGTAAGCCGCGGCGGAGGAGAACATCACGTTGCCGAAGGTGCCCAAAATGGAAACGAAAGCGGTATTGAAAATGTACCGGGAGAAGGGCACCCAGGAGTTGCTCATCAGACTGAACAGGGTCTTGAAGTTGTTCATCGTGGGGTTGCGCACAAAGAAGCGGGGCGGGTACTGCCACAATTCATCCAGCGGCTTTAAGGACTGCAGGATGGTATAAAGCATGGGCAGGAACATAAACGCGCCGAAGATAAGAAGCACGATGTTGATGCCGATATCGCCGCCCAGGGAGCGGTTCATGGCGTGGTTGGATTTCCGAATATGCAGTTTTGCCATCTTACTTACCAACCTTTCCGAGTACTTTCCGCACCAAGACGTTGGATCCTACCATTAAGAAGAACAGGACCACGGCGATGGTGGAAGCGTAACCCATTTCAAAACGGGTGTTACCGTAATCTTCCAGGTGGTGCATGATGGTGTGCGCGCAATAGTCGGGCGAGGGGAAGCCCACCAGACCGGTGATAACGGCGCCGAAGCCGAAAGACTGGGTGATGGCCATGACCGCGCCGAAGAGCATCTGGGGACGCATATACGGCAAGGTAATGAACCACAGCTCCTGCCAGCGGTTTTTCACGCCGTCCACGGCGGCTGCCTCGTACAGAGAGCGATCCACCACCTGGAAACCGGCGATAAAGGTCAGGAACGAAGTACCCAGGGACGTCCACAAAGCCACCAGAATAACGATGGGCATAATGTAGTCCGTATCCTTCAAAAACGCGATGGGCGTCGAGATCAACCCCAGGTTCATCATGGTACCGTTCAGAAGGCCATGGGCGTCGGCGGAGAAAATGTACGTCCAAACCAGGTACACGTTACCGGAAATACTGGGGGCGTAGAAGATCAGCGTCATGATGGCGCGGATCTTGGGGGGCAGCTCGTTGATGAACCACGCCAGCACCAGAGAAAGCAGATAAGAGCCGGGACCGGTGATGGACGCGAACACCAGCGTGTTCTTCACTGCCAGGAGGAAAATATCGTCGTCCAGGAACAGACGGATATAGTTGTCAAACCAGATCAGGTTCGGCGCCTCCAGCATATTGAAGTCGGTGAAACTGAAGAAGATGGACAGGATGACCGGGAGGACGGTGAACGTAAAGAAGATGATGTAGAACGGCGCCATCAAAAAGTAGGCGGTCTTGTTGTTCTTCATCTCCCGAAGTGTCCACTGCCACTTGGTCATGTCTTTGCGGTTCACGGCACGCTTGGCCGTTTCGGTCTTTTCAGACATGTTTTCTCTCCTTTCCTCTCAATTTCACGCGTCGTGGGACGCTTCATACTCTTCCAGGGTAACAAGCCCGAATTCACTGCGTTTCCTGGAAAGTTCGGCGTTGATGGTATCGATGTAGCTCAGCATGGCTTCCACGGGATCTTCATCCTTGTTGTAAGCGCGCAGGAAGGCGAATTCCACGTAACGGGTCACGATGTAGCCGCCGGGCATTTCGGGAGTCGCCTGCAGGTGATTTTCAAACTGGTTGAGCAGCTCCGCTCTCTCGTCCGCCGTCCAGGACATGGAGAACAAGGCGTCCTTGTTGGCGGTGGCGTACTGACCGGAAGCACCCAGCAGGGCGTAATACTCCTGCCCGTAGTTGGCTTGAATGTCCGCGCTGCACCACCACTTCATGAAGTTCCACGCCGCTTCGATCTCCTCGCAGCCCCGCATCATAACGACGCCGGTGATGGTGGTGTCCGCGGTGTGATTGATCACCCGGTCGCCGTTTTCGTCCAGTACGTCGTTCCCGTTTTCGTCCTTCTCGGGCGTACCGGGCAGCAGGGTGAAGCCCCACAAGCCCCGCAACTCCGGCGCGAAAATGGTGAGCTGGGAGTAAATGGTGTACTGGGCAACGCCGATGGGCATTTCACCGGTACGGAAGCGGTTGACGAAGTTGTAGGAGTACGGGAAGCCGTACATGGTATACATTTCGCACAGATCCTTGAAGGTCTCCAGCGAGGTGTTGGAGTCCAGATTGATCTGCATCCCGTAGGTCGTGCCGTCCGGGTCGTCCGCGCGGGCGTCCTTGTAAAGCCGCTCGCCCCGCTGATACAGAAGGATCAAAAGACCCGCCAGGGACTCGTGATAGCCGAACTGCAGGTTGTTGGTCTGCAGGGTGGGCAGCATGTTATAAACATCGTCCCAGGTCTCCGGGATGTCCAATCCCAGTTTCACCAGAATATCGGAGCGGTAGAACAGCATGGAGAAATGCTCCGTCTGCGGCAGACCGTAAGCCACGCCGTACAGCTGCATGGGGATGGTGGCGGCGTCCGCGAACCAGGTCATCACGTTGTCATAATCCGCGAAGATCTCCCGGCACTTGGCGTTGTGCGCCTTCACTTCTTCCGAATCCCCTTCCTGATCGACGTAGCCGGAGGGGCTGATGGGAATGACGGCGCTTCGGATGGCGTAGTTGATGACCGTTGCCGAAGCCAGCGCCAGATTCACGTCGGGGCCGCTGCCGGAAAGGGTCGCGGGAAGAAGGGAGCCCACGGCGACCAGCTTCAGATCCACAGCCACGTTGTACTGCTGGGTGAAGGAATCGGAGATCAGCGACCGCACGATGGTGGACTGGTCACGGCCGGAGGTCGTCCACACCTCGATCCGGGCAAAATCATCACCGGAGGTGGTACGCACACCGTAGCTGGAGTAGTCGCTGACCCAGGACATGAAGAACTGCTGGAACTCATATCCGGTAGCGGACCAGAAGCTCGCTTCGCCGCGATACCCTTCTTTTTTCAGGAAGGTGGCGTCGTCCCCATTGGCGGCGTCCGCGGGATACAGAAGAATGTAGTCGAATTCAAGCGGCTGGTTCCGGGCGGTCATGATCCAGGTGCCCAGAGAGCCGATATAGTCTTTCAGTTTGCTGAAGGAAGGCGCGATCAGATCTTCATCGGAAGCCATCCGCTCCAGCAGCAGCGCCACGTTGTCCAGCGTGATGGAGTCGGATCCCTTGGTGCCGTTGATCTCCTCCAGCTTGGCGGAGATGGCGTACAGCCGCTTGGCTTCGCTGTCCAGCCCCTTGATGGTCTCCGGGATCAGCCGCGTAAAGCCGTAATCGCGGTATTCATCGGGATCGGAGCCGGTGAGCATCAGAATCTGCAGATAGTATTCGTTGATCTTAGCGAGGGACTGCTCCACTTCCGTGAGCACGTCCGCCATGGTGCCCAGCGTCACCTGCATTTCCAGGTGATGGGTACCCTTGGTGAGATAGAACTTCAACGCCCGTTCCTGGCCGTTCTCTTCCACCCCGTCGGTCAAGGGCTTGAGCTGCCAGTCGTCGTCGTACTTGAAGCGAAGCGCCTCGGCTTCCCGGAAGGGAACGACGCCGTCAATGGCGATCTGCCTCGTCACGTACATACCCTCCGCAAAGGACTGATTGAAGCGGGGGGTGATGTGGTAGTAGCCGTCCTCGGGCACGGTGACGGTCCAGTCGATCCACTGACCCACGGTCTGCCACTTGGTGCCGCCGATGGTATTCAGATAAATGTTGTACGCGCTGTGGGGAGAGGTCGCCGCGGAAGAACGGTCATAGGTGGGATAGATAATATTGGAGGAAGTGCGATAGGGCTGCTCCGCCTCGATCTTCACCGTTTCAGCGGCGGAAACGGCGGGTTTGCCGTCATTTTCTTTCAGATATTCCGCATAACTCAGGAGGGAGCCGTCGTAATACAAGCGGATGGACCGGATCGCCACCACCTCCTGGACCTCGCCCAGGGTAAGCGTGTGATGCCCCGCTTCAATATAATATAAGAAGGGCTCGGTGATGTATCCGGTGGAATCGGAGGCGTTGATGGTACGCCACTCGGGATCCTCGACTTTGTTGGGTTTGATCTCGTTGCCGTCGTTATCCAGCACGAAGCCGCGCTCATTGGTCTCGCCCTGGGCTTGCTCCGACCAGATGCGAGGCATTTCAATATACCGGGACTGGCTGAAAGGATAGGTGTCGTCCAGCAGCAGAGAGCGCTCGGCAACGGCGCCGTTGCCCCGCAGATCCTTCTCGTCGATCGTGCCGTTGCCGTCCGCGTCGTAGGTGACGATGGGGGCGTAGGTGATGGCGATGTGGTACCGGCCGGTGGCGTTCACTTCAAAATCCCAGGTCACGTCGCCGGTCTCGGGGATCAGAACGGCGTCCTCCCCCAGGTACTTGTCAACAATGACCTTCGCGGTGGTCTTTTCCTCGTTGTAAGACGCCGCGTCAATGGTAACGTCGTCCGTTCCGGGGACGGCGCCGCCGTGAAGCAGGGTATAATCCGTGTAGGTGTTCGCGGATAAAAGCTCCCTGATTTTTTCAAGTTTGGATTGGCTTTCCGTAGCGGCGACCCCGTCCGAATCATCCGGCTCAGACGACTCGAAATCGAGGGCAAATACGGGAAGCCCGGTGCAGGAAACCGCCGTCAAAACAGCCAGAAGCATGGCAAGCGATTTTGACAGGAACTTCTTGAACATGCGAGGATCCTCCTAAGTATATGTAAGTGGGTTTATTGTACCATAGCAAAAGAGCCTTTGTCAAGAATTGAAAAATGCCCTCAAACCCGCGCCGCACAAAGGCTTTACGGGGGTCGGAAGGGGCTTTTTTGACCTTTTTGTGAAAAACAGGTGAATTATTCACTTTTCAAAATTGCACAAATTTCTCATAAAAAATTTGTACGCAATTCATTCATATCTTTAAAACCTTTATTTTATGCTCTTTTTCATCCGCGATTGGGACGGTATGTTATATTTTTATAAACTAAAACAAAGAGAAAAATATTTTTGATACTTTAAATTTCATACAAAAAAACGGCGTTTTTCGCCGCAATCGAAAAAAAGTTAAATAAAAAGAAAACTCACAAAATCCTTGTGAGTTTTCAACAAATACCGTCAAAGTTTTTCTACGATTGTTCCAATCCCCGCCTTATCCCGCCGGCGGGAACTTGCGGGATTCCTCCACCGCCATCGCGTCACAGCGCTCGTTATAGGGATGCCCGGCGTGCCCCTTGATCCAGGTAAAGGAAACCGCGTGCCGGTTGAGCTGCAGCAATAAAAGATTCCACAGATCCTGATTGGGCACGCTCTTTTTCTGGCTGTTGCGCCAGCCGTTTTTCATCCACTTTTCCAGCCACCCGTCCGCCACGGCGCGCACCACGTAGGAGGAATCACTGATCACCTCCACGCTGCAGGGCTCCTTCAGGGCGGCGAGCCCCCGGATGACCGCGGTCAGTTCCATACGGTTGTTGGTGGTGTGCGATTCCCCGCCGGACAGCGCCTTCTCCCGGGCGCCGTATACCAGGATCGCCCCCCAGCCCCCGGGTCCGGGATTGCCGGAGCAAGCCCCGTCGGTATAGACTTTCACTTCCTTCAACGCTTTTCCCTCTGCTCTTTTTTCTTGCTTTCATTGTAACACAGGTTTGAAAAAAAGTAAAGGCGGAATCACCCTGTTCCGGGATAAGATGCCCCCCAATATGGGGACTATATCCCTTAAAAAACAGCAGCGGGATCAGAAGTGATCCCGCTGCTGCTTATAAAACGGACAATGATGCTTTGTCAGTTTTTTTGTTTCCGTGCGGTTTTCACAATGGTGGCAATAGCGGGGGAAAGCAGGGCGTTCACCGCGAATTCGATCAGGAAGTTAACGCCGCACAGACCCAGGATCACGTACATGAACATGGAGTCGGCTGCCTGCGCGCCGCCCGCTTTCCAGCTCTCCAGCAAAGGACGGAAGAACAGAAGCATACCGCAAATAAAGATCCCGGTGTTGGCAATGGGCGCCAGGATCGCGGCGATAAACGCGCTGAGAACGGGATGCTTCTTGGGAAGCGCCCTGTAGACGACCGCGGGGATAAAGCCCGCGGCAACGCCCTTGAGCAGGCAAATGATCCAGCCCAAAGCGGCGTTGGTCTGGAAGACCATCAAGCCGCCCACATCCACGCCGGTGACGCTGAAAATGCACACCATCAAGCCGAAAACGAAGCCCAGGATGGCGCCGTCCCGCGGGCCCAGCAGAATGCCGCCCACCACAATGGGCACCAGCGTCAGGGTGATGCTGAACAAGCCCACCTTCAACACGCCGAAGGCGGAAAGCGTTTGCAGAACGATGACCAGCGCCGCCAAAATGGCAAGCATGGTCAACTCCTGCGTCTTTTGTTTGGTATTCATCTTGTCTCTCCTTACTGCCGCTCTCAAAGGATGCGGCGCAGTCGATGGGTTTTGGAAGGGAAACCCTTCCGCCTGTATGTGTCAACGGCGCTTTTTCGCCCTGCCTCTCCGAAGATAAGGCGGGTGAGCGCCGGGGACGCCTTCTTACGCTTTTCTCACCCGGTTGATCTCAAACAAGCGATACAAGCCCCGGCTCGTCAAATGGGGATCGTAGGTAAATTTCTTTTTGCACAGGGGCAGGATCTTCTCCCCCGCCCCGCCGGTGGCGATGAGGGCGGCGCTTTCCGCGCCGATCTCCCGGAGCACCCGCTCCGTCAGCGCGTCCGCCATGGCGGCAAAGCCGAAGGTCAGACCGCCGTTGAGGGAATCCCGGGTGTTCTTACCCAGAAGACTTTCCGGATCGCCGGGAACGATCTCCGGCAGATTGGCGCAGGTGCGCGCCAGATCGCCGGCGGCGCTGCCCATGCCGGGCAGGATCGCCACCCCCCGGAACACGCCCGTTTCATCCACGGCGGAAACGGTGGTCGCCGTGCCGAAGTCCACCACGATAAAGGGCGGCGGAACAAGGGCTCGGGCGGCTACGGCGTTGGCAACGATATCCGCGCCCAATTCCGCCTGATGATCCGTGCGGATGTCCAGCCCGGTCTTGATGCCGTGCTCCACCGTCAAGGGCTCTTTTCCCGTCAGGCGGGCAAGGGCGGCTTTGACGGGCTGGGTCAGATGGGGGACGACGCTGCCCAGGATCGCCCCTTCCGCACGGGTCGGCACCATACTGGCGGCGGCGCAGTGGCTCGCCAGAAGCAGCGACCATTCATCCTCCGTGCGCCGCAGGGCGGACACGGAAAAGCCGCCGGTATAGACTCCTTTTTCAAAGGAGGCGATCTTCAAGGCGGTATTGCCCAAATCAGCGGTGATGATCACGCACGTTCTCCTTCCTTTTTCCGAAGCGGGGTACCGTTCAGTGCTTCTTGTCGATCTGGTAAAAGCCAACCTTCCGATAGACCTTGGACAGGGTCTTCCGGGCGATATACGCCGCTTTTTCCGCGCCCTCCGCAAGAATGCGATCCAGGGCGGCTCGATCCGCCAGGATATCCTTGTACCGGGTCTGCACGGGAGCGAGCAGATCCGCAACGGCTTCACCCACGGCGTCCTTGAACGCCCCGTAGCCGACGCCCTTGAAGGATTCTTCGATCTCCCTCTCGCTCTTTCCGGTGACCGCTCCGTAGATGTTCACCAGATTATAGACGCCGGGGCGGGCGGGATCCGCCGCCACGCAGGCCTCGGAATCCGTCACCGCGCGGCGGAACTTCTTGATGATATCGTCTTTCCCGTCCAGAATATACACGGAAGCGTTCTTGTTGGGATCGGACTTGGACATTTTCCGCTCCGGCTCCGCCAGGCTCATGATCCGGGCGCTGGACTTGAGAATATACGGCTCCGGCACCACGAAGGTGGGGGAATAGTTGTTGTTGAAGCGGACGGCGATGTCCCGGGCGATCTCGATATGCTGCTTCTGGTCGGCACCCACGGGCACCAGATCCGTCTGATAGAGCAAAATGTCCGCCGCCATAAGAACGGGATAGGTAAAAAGCCCCACGTTCACGTTATCCGCGTGGGAACGGCTCTTATCCTTGAATTGAGTCATGCGGCTCATTTCCCCGAACATGGTGTTGCATCCCAGCACCCACGCCAGCTCCGCGTGAGCGGGCACGTGGCTCTGCACGAAGAAGATCACCTTTTCCGGGTCGATGCCGCACGCCATATACAGCGCCAGCGTCTCCAGCGTTCTGCGCCGCAGCTCGGCGCTGTCCTGCCGGACGGTGATGGCGTGAAGATCCGCCACACAGTAAATGCAATCGAAGTCATCCTGGAGATCCGCCCAGTTTTTCAAGGCGCCCAGGTAATTCCCCAAAGTCAGATTGCCGGAGGGCTGCGCCGCGGAGAAAATGCGTTTCTTAGCTTCGTCCATTCTGTCGCTCCTTCAAACGACCCCGGAAGCCGCCGGGATCGATCCTATTCGATCTATAGATTATATACCAAATCTTCCGCGCTTTCAAGTATAAAACGAAAAAACCTTCTCTCGACGCGTTGGTCTTTTCTTGACAAGGCGCCCCTTTTTCGCTATGATGGGAGGCAGCAAAGGAGGCGGTATGATGACGGACGAAGCGGAACGCTGCGCCGAAGCGGAGCTTGAAACCGACCCGGCTCTGCCGGAGCCGGACGAAACGCCCGCATCCGCGGAAGTGCCGGAGGAGCCCGAGGAAACCGAGGAACTGCGGCAGCTGCGCCGGGGCTTGAAAAAAACCGGCGTGTTTTTGATCCTGCTCGCCGTGGTCTTTGTCGCCGCCTTCACCGCCTACATCGTGGGCACCATACGTCTGGCAAAGGAAAGGGAGCGCGCCTATCACTTCGTAGGCTTCTCCCCGGCGGGGGACGGCGAGTTTACCCTGACCGCCGACGCCCGCGCGCTGGGAACGGACTCTCTTTTGCTGGCTTCCTACAACAGCCGCACCTATTACAACGCTTTGTGCGACGCGGATCAGCAGGTGTACCGCGCCTTTGAGACGGCGCTGGAAAACGGATGGGAAGAGGTCTATCTGGATGATACGCTGATCTCCTCCTGCCGTCACACCCCAACGGAGATCCTCGTTCTTCTGGCGCTGGACAGTCCCTTTCTGGAGCAGAATATCCACACCATCGAAGGGCACCGTTTCTCCCGCTACGTGCCGAAAGGAGAGATCGCTCCCTTCGGGATGATGGTCTCCGGCATCCGCGTGGACGTGGACAATTTTTCTCCGGCGCGGCTGGCTAAAAAGAAGGAAGCCCTGACAAAAGCAAAGGAGATCGCCGCCGCTCTTACCGGGAAAACAGACCGGGAGAAAGCGGACGCGGTCTATCGCTACCTGGTGGAACACGTCTCCTACGAGGGGGAAAGGACCTTCGACCGCTCGGATTATCTGTACGACGCCCTGTGCCGGGGCGAGACCAATTGCGACGGCTTCACCAACAGCTTTTCCCTGCTCTCCTCCCTTTTGGGACTGAAGAGCTTTGAAAAAAGCTATTACGTGGAGGAGGGCGCCATCGGGCACACCTGGAACTGCGTGCAGATCGAAAATGTCTGGTACAACGTGGACGCGACCTTTGCCCAGGGTTATCTGGCGGGAAATCGGGGAAGAGCCGATGAGGACAAGATGATCCTGGTGCGGTTTTCCACCTTCGGCTTCCCGGATTCCCGGCAGAAGCAGCCCCACGGCTTTGAAGAGCTGACGCCGGTGTGCGAGGAGGATCTGACGGCGCCGGATCTGGTCCTGGAAAGCAGCACCGCCGTCCCCTGCGTGGACGCTGTTTCCGCCGTCCTGGAGCGATCGGAAAAGCCCTACGTTCTGATCGTCTCAAACTTTATGCTCCGGGAAACGGATCTGCAGGAGATCGCCAACCGGGTGGGCGCGCTCCACGCCTCCTCCTTCGGACCCTCGGACAAGGAGATCTATTACGTTCTGCGCTTAAAATGACCCCCCACACAAAAAAGAGAGAGGATCTTCCTCTCTCTTTTTCGTTTTATTCGATCACGTCGATCTGACAGCTTCGCATGGTCTCCAGCGCGGCGGCGTGCTTTGCCGGTGTCACCCCGGCGCAGCAGGAGGCATCCACTCGGATCTCCGCTTCCGGAAAATGCGCCTTTACCAACAGCACGTTGGACACCACGCAAATGTCGGTGCAAAGCCCGATGAACTCCACGGAAAACGCTTCTCCCCGGGCGCTCTCCCACAAAAGGCCGGGCAGCTTCACGGAGCCGAAAGTCTCTTTGATCACCGGGGTATAGCCGTGCTTGTCCAGCGCGGCGGCGATCCGCCCGTCCAGCGCGTGCCCCGGCGTTCCCTCGATGCAGTGGGGCACGGGGAGCTTCTTCCCTTCCGCCGTTTCCATATAGTTTTCCCCGTGGGTATCCAGCGTGGCGAAGATCTGCCCGTCAAACGCGGCGATCTTTTCGGCGGCTCTCTCCACCATCGCCTCCGCCTCCGGCGTTCCCAGCGCGCCGTCCACGAAGTCCTTTTGCATATCTACCACAACAAGAAACCGTTTCATACGCTCTCCTCCGTCACTGCCGGGACTTCCCCGCCAGTTTTCCCGAAATGGTGCGGTCGAAAAAGTGGATGAAAGGTCCGGTACAGAAAACGGTGATCACCGTGCCAAGCCCGATGCGGGAACGGATCTCGTCGCCGCTGGTCAAAAAGGAGAAGAACGTGCCGAAGCTCACGGGCGTACCGGCGGGCAGGCTTTGGAATCCCACGATCACCAAAAACACCACGGTCAGGATCAGGCAGGATCCGTCGCAGAGCATCCGCCAGGGCGCGAAGGGCTTGCCGTGATCCACCGCCACCAGGGGCAGCGCGTCGTAGGGCGCGGCGCCCAGATCCCCCGCCTGATACAAGGAGATCCCCAGGGAGATCAAAATCGTCGCGGCGATTTCCATCACCAGCTGCCATCCGTTTTTCAGCCCCAGCCAGGGGATCAGATACCCGCCCTCTCCCTGAGCGGGGGTCAGCCCGATGGCGTTCATCAAAATGGTCAGACCGTTGATGACGGGGCTGAGAAGGAACATATTCACAATGGTGCCCGGGCCGATGTGCTTTCTGCCGGCGAGAAAAATGACCACCAGCAAAACCACGTTCAAAAGGATCTGCAGCAGGGTGTAGTTCCATCCCGTGTCGCCGGGGACCAGATCTCCCGCGGCGTACAGCATGGTGTGGAAGGGATGGTTGCCCAGCCCCGCCTGCCCGAACAGCGCCACCCCCAGGGCGAGGACGAGATTGCCCGCCAGCATCAAAATCAACTGACGCGCGCTGAAACGAGTGAATTGATGAAAAAACGCCTTCATATCAGGCTGTTTGCTTTTGCTCATAGGATCCCTCTTTTCCGGATAATACGTTTTGCCCGGTCTGTCCGGGTCTTTCGCTTCCCGTATTGTATCACAAACGGCGGCATTTTGGAATAGCCTGAAAAGAATTTTTCCATTTCCGACGATTTTTGCAAGACCCACCGGACTTCACCGCGCATTTCCGCCGCCGTTGCGAAAAAAACCGGCTGAAGTCGACCTTCAGCCGGTTTTTTTAACGGTCCTTCAGAACACCTTCTGAAGGCGAGCGTTTTTTGCTTTTAGTTCTTGCCTGCCTCTCTTTTCTTTTTGCCGGAAAGGAGAGCGGCGTCGATGCCGCACAGGGAGATCAGCATCAGCGCGATCCACAGACCCAAATGGCTGTTGTCCCCGGTGGACTTGGGAGAAGCCGCCGCCA
>CAMPCJ010000013.1 GCA_946645685.1 uncultured Clostridia bacterium
TGGTGCGGGATTTTGCCGGGCTGATCTGCGATATCAACCGCGCGCTGATCCCCACCCTCTCTTTGATCGACGGGATCTGGGGCATGGAAAAGGAGGGACCCTCCGGGGGCGACCCCAAATTCTGCGGCGTGATCCTGGGCGGGGTGAACACCTTTGCCGTAGATGAGGTGATGTGCCGCTGTATGGGGTTGGATCCCGCCCTTTCCCCCGTTCTGGAGCGCGGAAAAGAAGCGGGGTTGTTTGACGGGGAGGTCACCATTTGCGGCGATCCCCTCTCTCCCGCCGACCCGCCCTTTATTCTGCCGGACAGTCAAAAGCCGTCCATCCTGCGGGATCTGCCCGACCTGTTCGGCGGCTCCCTGGCGCGTTTTCTGGCGCCTCATCCCGTCATTGACCGGGAGAGGTGCGTAGGCTGCGGCGAATGTGCCCGGCTCTGTCCCCGGAAAACCATTGTCATAAAAAACAAGAAAGCAAAGATCCGAAAGAAGGCGTGCATCCGCTGCTTCTGCTGTCAGGAAATGTGCCCGCAGAAAGCCGTCGTCACCAAGAGCCACGCCGTTTTTCGCCATTGAGGAGACGCTATGATCCAACGGGAAGCTCACGCTAAGATCAATCTGACCCTTGCCGTCCGGGGCAAACGGGAGGACGGCTATCACGACCTTGCCACGATCATGCAGGAGATCAGCCTGGCGGACGTCCTTTCCGCGGAGAAAACGGAAGCGGGCGTAACGCTGGTCTGCGACGACCCGTCCCTGCCCACGGACGACGCGAACCTGTGCGTCAAAGCCGCACGGCTCTACCTGGAAGCGGCGGGCGAGCCCGGGGGCGTTGCCTTGACCCTTACCAAAAAGATCCCCTCCGGGGCAGGTCTGGGAGGCGGCTCCTCGGACGGGGCGGCGACGTTGGCGCTTCTTTCCGAGCTTTATCCCACCGAAGCGGAGCTTGCCCCTTTGGCGGAAAAGCTGGGGGCGGACGTTCCCTTTTTCCTCACCGGGGGCACCTGCCTCTGTACCGGCGTAGGAGAAATCGTTCAGCCCTTATATTTCCCGGGAAAGAGCGCTCTGTGGTGTGTGGTCGCTCAAGGGGAAAAGGGATTGTCCACCCCGGCGGTGTACCGTGCCTATGACGAAGCGGGGGGGATCGGAAAGAACTTTTCCACCCAGGATATGGCGGAAGCGATGACCTGGGGCGACCCTGCCGCCATCTATCCCCTTTTGTTCAACGATCTGGAAGCGCCCGCCTATACCTTGCTGCCGGAGATCCGTACCCTGCGGGATTATTTGCGATCCATGGGAGCCGAAGCCACGCAAATGACCGGCTCCGGCAGCGCGGTCTACGGCCTCTTCAGGGATCGGGACGGCGCGGCGTGGGCGGCTGCCAACGTAAAAAACAAGGGGTATAAGACCTTTCTCTGCCGTCTTCTTTGATTAAAAGCCTCTTGATCTGTCAAAAATGACTTTGCGGGACGACCGCGAAGTCATTTTTGATATTTGATAGAGGTAGGTATGAAAAAGAAGTACGTAACGGCGTTGTTTTTCTGGTGCCTGGGACTGATGGTACTGGTGGTGTTTGCGGATCTGGCAAACGCCTCCACTCTCTACGATTCCGTGATCCGGCTGCACGTCCTCGCCAATTCCGACAGCCCCGAGGATCAAGAGATCAAGCTGGCGGTGCGGGATGAAGTCCTCGCCTATTGCCGCGACCGGTTTACCCTGGAGGATCGGGACGGAGCGGAAGCGGAGCTGGCGGGAGATCTGGACGGCATCCGGGAGACGGCGGAA
Source organism: uncultured Clostridia bacterium (assembly GCA_946645685.1). GTDB lineage: Bacteria > Bacillota > Clostridia > Oscillospirales > SIG627 > RGIG5579. Next base: position 1,782 of record CAMPCJ010000013.1, read on the forward strand.
AAAAAGCTGCGGGAATTGGGACGTGAGGAAAGCGTTTCGGTCACCCTCGGTCGGGAAACGTATCCCACCCGACATTACGAAGGGCTGTCCCTGCCCGGGGGAAATTACACGTCCTTGAAGATCTCCATCGGAAAAGGGACCGGAAAAAACTGGTGGTGCGTCTTATTCCCGCCCATGTGTCTGGACAGCGCCGCGGAACCCGAGAGCGCGCTGTTGGAAGCCGGTATGCGGGAGGAGGACGTAAAAACGGTCACTTTGGACGGCGCGCCGTTTCAGATCCGTTTCCGCATTTTGGAGTGGTTCCACGAGATCGGACAAAAAATTAACGGATAATCCGGAAAAAACTCTTTTCATTCTTCCGTTCTGATGCTATACTGAAACTATCCAAAGGAAAGGATCGGAAGTGGACAATGAAGCAATGGCTCGCTCGCCTATTTAAGCGTCCCGTGAATAAACGCGCGCTGCTCACGCGGCTGTCCCTGGGGGGCGCCGTGGTCCTTTTCACCGTCCTTTTGATCCTATGGGACGCGGGGATCCTGGTGATCCCGGGCTTACAGGCGCCCGGCAGGCGCCGTTTTGAGCCGAAGCATAAAGAAACGCCGGATGAAGAAACAACGGCGGTCGATTGGGCGGCGTGGTCGGAAGATCAGATCCTCGCCCTGTACGACGTAAGCCGGCTGGACGCTCCCCTGTCCCTCCTGACAGGTGCCGCCTTTGACGGAAACGCCCATTCCGTCGCTCGTCAGTTTTTCAGCGAAGCAGACCGCCTGTCCGTATTCGCGGGGATGATCCTGGCGGAAAAAGACGGACAGACGCGTTATTATCTGCCCGGGACGGTGGATCTGGGCGAGATCGCAAAACAGACCGGGCAAGAAGCGGATATGGAAAACGCTTACCCCGTTCTGTCCGCCGCCTCCCTTACTCAGCTGCCGATACCGGATGGAATGAGCCTGACCCGGCGGCTGACGGCGGCGGGTCAGCCCGTCTTTGAAGATGCGGGCGGCTCTCTTTACGCCCTCCAGACAGCCACCGGGACTCTCCTGCCCTACGAGCCCTCTCTTATGTGGGAAGGCAGCGATTGGGAAACCGTTCCCGGGGATGAGGGAGACGGTTCCGGGCTGGTACTGATCCGGGAAAACGGGCTGTACGGCTATACGGGATCCAACACCGTGCCCTGCGTCTACCCTGTGGCGTTTCCCTATTCCGAAGGCGTTGCCGTTATGGCGGACGCGGACGGAAACGTGACCTTGCGGAACGCTGCCGGCGAAGAGCTCCTGCCGGGCGTGAAACTGCTCCTGCCGGAGCTTTGGCGGGAAGACGACAGCCTTTGCCTGTTCCGGTCGGGTCTCCTGCGGGTGGTTTTTGCCCGATTTAACGAAAGAGGAGAGTTGGTCAACCGGAACGACGGCATCATGTTTGCCGACGGACGGAGCTTCCCCCTGCCGGACGGCTATCGGGCAACGGCGTTTTCCGAGGGGATCTTTACGGTCACCAACGGAGAAAACTACGGCTATTACGCCGCGTCCGGCACCTGGGTCGGTACGCCGGAATACACCTTTGCCTCCCCCTTCCGGGAGGGACTTGCCTCCGTAACGGGAGAAGAGGGCAGACAGGGACTTCTTTCCCGGCAGGGGAAGGTACTGCTCGCCCCCAGCTTTGACGAGGTCGGCGCTTTCTCCGGCGGGCTTGCCGTCGTGCGGGAAGCATCCCTGGGGCAGGTCTTGTTATGGAAGGTTGAGGGGCTCTATCCCCCGCCCGGCGAAACGGAAGACGTTCCGGAACGCGCCTATTATGAGCGCGTGCCCCTGCAGCGGGGCCCGAAAAACACCTTTGACAACGGCGATGACATCGTCATCGTCTTTCCGGAAATGGATCACGTTCCCTGGGAGACCCCCGGACAAAGCAAAACCCCGGTCTACACCGTTCCGGTGATCACGGATAGGCAGGATCCCCCGCCGTCGTCCTCAAGCACCGTTGAAACGCCGCCCGCCTCCGACGACGCGCCGGTCAGCCCCGTCCCGGATCCGAGCACGTAATTCACGCAAAAAAACAAAAGAGACAGATTTGATCTGTCTCTTTTGTTTACCCGGGATCAATCATCTTCCTCGTTCCTGGGCGGTTTATAGGGGATAATGGGCGTAGCGGGAGGGGATGAGGCGCCGCTGCGCAAAATGACGTCAGTCGGGGTAAAGCGATGGACTTCCAGGTACGGATCTTGGTAAAGTTTCATACGACGTTTGCCCTTTCTGTTTACTTTTCTCTATTATAACATACCCGCGGGCAAAAATGCAACACAAAAATATCAGAGCAAATTGACAGAAGCCGCCTTTGGTGTTACAATTTGAACAGAATGAAACAGTTTGGGAGGAAATGAGATGACAGCGAGAGAAAAATGTGCAAAATACGGTCAGGAGCATCTTTTACGCTACGAAGCCGAGTTGACACCGGAAGAGCGCGCGGAGTTGGAGCGGCAGATCCTGGAAGCCGATTTCGATCTCATCGGAGAGATCAAGAAAAAAGAAGCGACCGCGCCGGATTTCAGCGGGCTTTCCCCCCTGGGCGCCCTGGAAGTACCGGAAATACGCGCCCGGGAAGCGGAGTTTCGTGCGGCGGGGATCGAGGCGATCCGGCAGGGCAAGGTCGCCGCGCTGCTTTTGGGCGGCGGTCAGGGCACCCGGCTGGGCTTTGACGGCCCCAAGGGCACCTTCGATTTCGGCGTGACCCGTCCCTTTTACATTTTCCAGGCGCAGATCGAGACCATGCTGCGGGTGTGCGAGGAAGCGGGCTGCTTCTTCCCCCTGTTCATCATGACCTCGGATAAAAACGACGTTGCCACCCGCGCGTTTCTGAAGGAGAAAAACTACTTCGGATTCCCGGAGGAAAAGATCACCTTCTTCCGGCAGGCCATGGCGCCCTCCTGCGACTTTGACGGCAAGATCTACCTGGAAGGCAAAGGGCAGCTTTCCCTCTCCCCCAACGGAAACGGCGGCTGGTTCAAGTCCCTGGTCCATCACGGGCTGGATCAAAAGATACGCGAAATGGGCGTGGAGTGGATCAACGTTTTCGCCGTGGACAACGTGCTGCAAAAGATCTGCGACCCCGTCTTCATCGGCGCCACCGTCCTTTCCGGCACCAACTGCGGCGCCAAAGTGGTACGGAAAAACGCCCCCGGGGAAAAGGTCGGCGCGCTGTGTCTGAAGGACGGGTTGCCCACCATCGTGGAATACTACGAAATGGGCGACGACATCGCTTCCCTGCGGGATGAAAACGGTGAATTGACGTACCGCTTCGGCGTCATATTGAACTATCTGTTCCGGGTGTCCCGGATGCAGGAAGTGGTAAACGGCAAATTGCCGCTCCACATCGTAAAAAAGAAGATCCCGTACCTCAACGAAGCGGGCGAATTGGTGAAGCCCACCACGGAAAACGGCTTTAAGTTCGAGTATCTTGCCACGGACAACGTGCGGGATATGCTTTCCTGCGTCCCCTTTGAGGTGGAGCGGGAACACGAATTCGCTCCCATCAAAAACCCGGAGGGCATCGACTCCGTAGTCAGCGCCCGGGAGCTGATGCGGAAAAACGGTTTCGTCCTGTAACGACAGAAAAACGGCAGGCAGGGATCTCTCCCTGCCTGCTTTTTTTCAGCGATTCTCAAAATCCTCGCTGATCTTTTTGCTCCAGGAAGCGCCGATGGGACGGTTCTCCCGCATACAGCAGACGGTTTCCGCTACGGTATCGTACAGAACGGCGGTGCCTTGCTTATCCGCGTGATAATTGACCGCCCGGTCGGCGCCGATGCCCACGCGACGGGCTGTTTCCACAGAATCGATGTTGGCGCCGATGAAAAGGAATTCCCACCCGTCTTTTTTCTTGTTTTCGATCATCTTTTTCACTTCGTCGCTGGAATACTTCCGGCTGGCGTTCTCCAGTCCGTCGGTGGTAATGACGAACATGGTGTGTTCCGGCACGTCCTCGGGGCGGGCGTATTTATGGATGTTGCCGATGTGCTTCACCGCGCCGCCGATGGCGTCGATGAGCGCGGTGCATCCCCGGACGTAATAGTCCTTCTCCGTCATGGGACGGATCTCGGAAAGCTTCACCCGGTCGTGGACGACCTCGCTCACGTTGTCGAAGAGCACGGTGGAAACGTAGCACTCGCCGTCCTGCTTCTTCTGCTTCTCGATGAGAGAATTGAAGCCGCCGATGGTATCCTGCTCCAGTCCCGCCATGGAGCCGCTTCTGTCCAGAATAAAGACCAGTTCCGTAAGATGGTTTTTCGTTTTTTCCATTGTCTTTTTCTCCCTTAAAAAATATGTGATCGAAAGGCTTCGCTGCCTTACGATCACATATTACCGGAGAAAAAACTGCCATAGGTCGCCCGGCAGGCGACAAATACCCCTTACAATTCAAATTTGGCGGCAAAGGCGGGAAAGAGGGGACGGATCTCCACCGTTTTATCCAAAAGGCGTGAGAAAAGCCCGATGATCAGCCCGTTGGTGGCGGTCAGCACCAGCGTGCCCCAGCCGATGCCCCGGAACCCGTGGAAGAAGATCAGGGAAAGCGCCAGGGACAGGAGAAGCATAGATCCGTCGCAGATCATTTTAAAGCGGGTCAGATCCAGCTTGAAGCGCAAGGAAACCCCCTTTACAAAGAAATCCACTACCTGGGGATAGAGGTAAACCTTGAAAAACAGAGCGATGGAAAAGGCGGTGAGCAGTTCACCCGCGCCGAACAAAAGCAGGCGAACGGGAAATGAAAAACTCCCGGGCGCGGTGACGGCGGGGTTGAACGCGGGGATAACGGCGCGCCACAGATCCAGGATCGCCCCGTAAAAAAGGCAGGTGAGAAAGGAGGAGAAATAGACCAATCTGACCTTTCTCATCAAAAGGCAGAACACGCAGAACAAAACGCCCTGCACCAGATATTCGCACTGCCCGAAAGTGAGGAAGCCAATCTTCAGATGGAGAATATACGCCGGCGCCACGATCATGGACACACCGAAATCCGCCGCCGCGGTCATCGCCACGGAAAACGCTAAGATCACGTTGGCGAGCAGGTAGGCGATCTCACTGTGTAGGGTGATTTTTTTCATATTGGCTCCTTGTGAAGCAATGCGAGGGACGGCAAACGCCGTCTCCCGCATTGTTTTCTATCCGTTCAGTTTTTCTTTGGCTTTCAATTTGGCGCGGGTCTCGGTGTCCAGCACTTTTTTTCGCAGGCGCAGATTCTTGGGCGTGACCTCCAAAAGCTCGTCGTCGGCAATGAATTCCATGCATTTTTCCAGGCTCATCTGACGGGGCGGAATGATCCGCAGCGCCTCGTCCGCACCGGAAGAACGGATGGCGGTCAGATGCTTTTTCTTGCACACGTTGACCACCAGATCCTTGGAATCGTTGGATTCACCGACGATCATCCCCTCGTACACGTTGGTCTGCACGTCAATGAACATGGTGCCTCTGTCCTGGGCGTTGAACATGCCGTAGGAGGTGGAAACGCCGTCTTCCCAGGCGATCAGCGAGCCGCGGGAACGGGCGGTGAGCCCCGCCTTCATGGGATGATACCCCTCAAACTCCGTATTGACCACGGCGTTGCCCTTGGCGGCGGTGAGAAGCTCCGCCCGGCAGCCGATCATCCCGCGGCTGGTGATGGAAAACTCCATCCGGGTGTAGCCCGCGGTGGTGGGCGTCATCTGCAAAAGCTCCCCTTTCCGGCGGGAGACCAGGTCGATCACGGTGCCGGCGTACTCATCCGGGCAATCGATATACAGATTTTCGTAGGGCTCGCACAGCTCCCCGTCGATCTCCTTGGTGATGACGGTGGGGCGGGAAACCTGAAACTCATAACCCTGCCGGCGCATATTTTCAATGAGGACGGACAAGTGCAGCTCCCCCCGTCCGGAGACCTTTAAGGTGTCCATACTGTCGGTATCCTCCACCTTCAGAGAGATGTTGGATTCCAATTCCCGATACAGTCTCTCCCGGATGTGACGGGAGGTGACGTAGGTGCCGTCCTGCCCGGCAAAGGGCGAGGTGCTGACGGAGAAGAACATGGATAACACGGGATCCTCGATCTCCACAAAGGGCAGTCCTTCCGGCGTATCGGGGTCGCAGACGGTGTCGCCGATCTCAATGTCGGCAATGCCGGTGAGACAGACGATCTCCCCCGCTTCCGCATACGTCGCCGCTTTCTTTTTCAGTTTGTCGAAGGTATAAATGCCGATGATCTTGGCTTTCTCCACCGTGCCGTTCCGGCGGACGATGGAAACAGGACTCTTTTCGTGGATGGATCCCCGCAGGATCTTGCCTACCGCCATACGGCCGGTATAGTCGTTGAAGTCGATGTTGGAGACCATCATCTGAAAGGGTCCCTGAGGATCCACGTCCGGGCAGGGGATCTGGTCGATGATCACGTCAAACAGCACCTTCAGATCCTTGGCGGGCTGCGCGGGATCCAGCGTCGCCCACCCGTCTCTTCCGGACGCGTAGATCACGGGGAGATCCAACTGTTCCTCCGTGGCGCCCAGGTCGATGAGCAGGTCGTACATCTCGTTGGTCACTTCCTGCGGGCGGGCGGTGGGACGGTCGATCTTATTCACCACGATAATGGGCACCAGCCCCAAAGCAAGCGCTTTTTTCAGCACCGTGCGGGTCTGGGGCATACAGCCCTCGTAAGCGTCCACCAAAAGAAGCACGCCGTCCACCATGGAAAGGCTCCGCTCCACTTCCCCGCCGAAATCGGCGTGACCGGGCGTGTCCACGATGTTGATCTTCACGTCCTTATACATCAAGGACGTGTTCTTTGCCAGAATGGTGATGCCCCGTTCCCGCTCCAGGTCGCCCGAGTCCATGACCCGCTCTTCCACCTGCTCGTTGTCCCGGAAGGTACCGGTCTGCTTGAGCATGGCGTCCACCAGGGTGGTCTTACCGTGATCGACGTGGGCAATAATAGCGATGTTTCTGATGTTTTTCTGTTCCATTGTCTTTGCTTTCCTTTTTGCAGATGTGCTTTCCCGAATGTTAAAAAGACGCTTTCTTCTTCAAGGCGCGCGCCATGATCTCCGAGACGTCCTTCGCCAATTCCTCCGGTTTTTTCGCTAAAACGGTCTCCTTGGGGATGACCGCCAGAACTTCCACGTCCGCCCGGGAAAAGAGACGGCGGGAAGCGCCCCGGGTACCTCGGATCACCGTCACCGCAATGGGAGCGCCCGCCCTTTTCGCCATCACGAAAGCGCCGACCTTGAAGGGCAGAAGCGGCTGGGACGTGGTGTTCCGGGTGCCTTCCGGGTAAATACCCATAGTAAAACCGTTTTCAGACATCATTTTTGCGCCGGTGCGGATGGTGCGCATCGCTTGCAGGGGATTGTCCCGCTCCAGCGGCAAAAAGCCGATCTGATACAAGACGGGCCCCGCGATGGGCAGGCGCATATTTTCGATCTTGGAAACGAACGCCAGGCGCCTGTGCCGCAGCAGGCAGAAGAGCGCCATGGGATCGAACCGGGAGAGGTGGTTGGATACGATGACCACCGGCTCCTTGGGGATCCGCTCCAGATTTCTGCCCCGGACGCGGACGCGGAACAACGCCAGGATCCAGTCCATGGTGAGAAGCGCCAGGTGACGCAGGTACGCGTTGGGCTTGTCCACCGGCAGGCGGTTGCGGCAAAACAGGCTGACCGTAAACAGATACAGCAGATAAACCACGTTCAATCCCACAAAGCACAACACGCCCCACAAGACGGCGTATAGGAGCTTTATGGCAAACTGCATTCGCAAAAACAGGGCGAAGAGCGCCGCCAGAAGCATAAACAGGTACCAAAGCATAGGATCAAATCTCCTATTCTTGATTAACGGATCATTAACTAATGTAGTATATCACACTCCCAAGCGGATTTCAACCGATTTTGCAGGAAAAAATCGACAAAACCCTGCCTTTGTCCGTGCAAGGAAAAACCGCTTCCCGGATCCGGAAAGCGGTTTTTTGATCGAAGGGAGCTTTATGAAAGCTTGGAACGTAGTTGGGAAAGGTTCATGCTGCCCTCCATGGGAACACTTTTGGAAAAGTCGTAGATCGCCGCAAAGCGATTGTTGAATTCCGTTTCGGAGACCCGGTTGCCGCCGACGAAATACCGGGCATAGTCAGAGTAATTCCCGTATTCGTCGTTATAATCCTCCAACCCTTCGAGCAGGGTCTTAAAGGAGCCGCCGGCAAGTTTGTAAACCTCGCAAGGGTAGCATCCCATATTCCCGTTCTTGTGATAGATCAACCCTGTTCCGGGGATATAGCTCGTACCGCCAAGACGGCCGAGAGGCAAGGTTTCAACGCGCCCGTTATGATACGTACAAAGCATCTCGCCGATCGCTTCATAAGAACCGATCAAAACCATTTCAGGCACGTCGTCACCATCAACGTACGTCAGGTCAAAACTCACGTAGTCCTCCTGGTAATACCCGTATGAAGCATCACCGACCACACGGTTGACGTAATTCAAATACGCCGCCTTCCACAGCGCCATATCGGTGAAATCGCTGCCGTCGCCGGGCAGAAGGTAATCCGCGGAGCAGTATCCTTCAAATTCCCCAAAACGGGCGTGCGCCCAGCCGTTTTGGATCTCATAGACCTCCACCACGGACTTATAGGGCATATGGGAAACCACGTCCGCCTGGGTGTTGGCGGCGGCGCGGAGCCGCAAGCCGGACATTGCCTTGACGCAGTACGTTTCGGTTGCAGGCGCCTCGGGCTCCTGGGCGGCTTGGCGACCCTTTAGGGCGCTTCCGGCTGATTTATCCTGCACCTCCTGCCCGGACGAGGCGTTCTCGACCTGCGCGGCCTCCTTTGGGCGGGAGAAAAAATAGCCGCATCCGGTCAGGCAGGTCGTTGAAATGACGATCATGAACAGAAGCAGAACAAGCGCAGGGCGCCAAATAAAATGCTTTGCTTTCATTTTAGGTGGTATTTCCTCCTCGGTCTTGGTCGACGCCCTTTATGACGGCCCCAAATTGACAGTAGACTTACCGGTTTTGTCATCATAATTGGCAAAATAGTTCTTTAAGCGAACGATGTCCTTGCTGCTGACTATCCCGTCCCCGTTGGCGTCCGCCCCGGGGAAAATTTCCACGGTGGACGTGCCGGTAGAGTCGTTGTAATTGGCAAAGTAGTTCTTCAAGCGGACGATGTCCTTGCTGCTGACCACCCCGTCCCCGTTGGCGTCGCCCCAAAGGACGTCGCTCTCTCCGGAAGAGAGCTTTTTCAGGGCGATCCCCGCCATCATATGATCCCCGGTCACCTGAATGGACAGAGTCTGCGTAACATAGCCGGGCTTGGAGATCTTCACGGTGTAATTCCCGGCGGGAACGTTCTCCAAGGAGAAGTGAGCCTCGGTGCCCTTTGCCTCCGTTTCATAACTCGGCTCCGGCGCGCCGGGGCTGAAGAGCTGGATGGTGGTGGAATCGGCGGGCGCGTCCGCGGAAGTGACCGTGCCGGAAACGCGGTATCCCGTCGCCGCGGCGCAGGTGAAGGTATACGTGACACTCTGCCGTGTTTTTCCGTTCGTTCCACCTTCCATGGGATCGGAAAGCTGCCCGTTTACCTTGGCGACCACGGTGGCTTCACCATCATTCTGGGCAAATTCGTATCCGTCGTCCGTTTCTACATAAATGGTTACGGTGTAACGCTGCCCCTCTTCAAAAACTTCATCTTCGTACAGATGCTGGGCGCCGGTATCCGTAGGCCACCACTGAACGCCGTTTCTGCCGTAATAGCGATAGGTTATGGGGTTTTTCCAGTATTCTTCCACAGATCCGCTCCACTCCGTGCGGACGTGGTAGCCGCTGCCCAGGTTGACCGCCTGATATGAGGGCTTTGCTCCGGCGGTGGGCGGGGCGATCCGCAGGGCGATCTCTTCGATCACGCTGTCATTGCACACGCCCATATCCACCCGGACGGTGAAGGCGTGCCAGGGGCCGCTGTTCGCAGCGTAATTCGTCTTGTAGGAAACAACGGCGTCCCGGGTGCCGTTCACATACTCCGGGATCGTCTTCCCGTCCAGATCGAACAGCCCGCCCTTTCTGCCCGCCAGGAGCAGGTAACTGCCCGTAGGATTGGTATAAACCTCAAAGAGCAGGGAGTAGCGGTGATTGGCGATGAATTTGTCGTTGTTCCCCAGGGCGCATTGCGCCGTTTCATCATACCAGTAAACGTTTCTCGCGCCGTAAGAGGCGGTTTCCCCCGCCCGGGTGACGGAGGCCCTCGCCACCTCCCCTTCCTTGGGGGTCTGGGCGGTAAAGCCCTCGGTTCCCGCGATCTCTTTGCAGGGAGGAAAATCAAAGTGAAGCACCGCGCTGTGTCGATAATCATCCTTCGTGAGGATCCAACCGCCCACGACGCTCTCCCCCAGATCCGGGAAGAACTCGCTCCACATATCGTTCACGTACTTCTCTTTTTCCGCGTCATAGCGGACGGAAAAACGGCTGACGTAGCCCGTGGTACGAACCGGCACCAGAAGGGTGTATTTCACGCCCTTCTGGAAGGGAACATCCGCCGGTACGGGATAATAGGTGTCCGTATAGACCCACTGGGTATCGTTGCAGTAATCGCCGACGGTAGTAGGCGTGATCTCCACGTTGGAGCCGGGGGAATTGTCGCACTTCACGCTGACGCGGGGATAGTTCTCCGGGGCAGCCCCCGCGATCGGTCCCGCAATGCCGTACACCTGGAAGGAGGCGTAATCCGTCGCCTCGCCTTTGATACTCTTGAAGGTGTAATCGAGGAAGCAGCACTTGGAGACTCTGTTTTTCCCCACGTACATGTACCACACGCCGTCGTCCTCCGAGCCTTGCCCTTGCGCCTTTGCCGCCACGATGTCGACCCCGTTGAGGAACGACCGGTGCACATCGAACTCGCCGGTATAGCTCCGCACCAGCTTGATCGTCACCCTATAATCGTGACCCTGGACAAATTTGTCTCCCGGCGCAAGCATGACGGGATTGGCAGGATCAGTCACGTCCACCCACTTCACGCCGTTGGTAAAGCCGTCCTTCGTTTCGTCGGTGATATCGTAGCCGCCTTTCATCAGGGAGCCGGTGTAGTCGCCCAAACGGGCCTCATAAGACGCCTCCCGGTCGACCCGAGGCTCGTCAATGTGAGCCTCCACCACGTCCAGCACGTCCTTGCTCCGGTACAGGGTCGGCTTGTAGGTATAGGAGATCAGAAGGTGCGTGCCGATCTCCTCGTCCTTGTAGGGAGAGACCGTGGCTTCCCGGGGCCCATCGGCAAAACCATCCGATCCACGGATGGTGGCGGTCACAGCGGGGATCCAGTTTTCATCCTCCCCGTAAGCCTGGAACAGGGAGCTGTACACCGGCACACGACCGGATACCAGCGGCCCGGTGATGTGGACCACGATCTCCACCCGGTACACGTCGAAGTGATAGAACTGATCGCCGTAATGGAGGTACCGCCCTTTCGTAACGTTGTACCACGCCACGCCGTTGTGGAAGTTGGGATCGTTCTGTCCCATATAGCCCACTTCATACTTGGTCTGCCCTTCCTCCGGGGCAGCGCCCCACGGGACGGTGCGGTAGTCCACGCCGTTGATAGTCCCCATAGCGGGCTCGTGGTCGATCACAAGATCCACGTTCGTGATCCCTCCCCGCAGTTCCGGCGCGGCGCTGACGGTCTGCCGCGGCAGCACGGGAAAGAGGCAGGCGACCATGATGACAGCGAGAAGGAGAGACAAGAGGCGATGATTTCGTTTCATATGGAACTCCTTAAATAGTATAATGACCGAGTGTATCACTTTACGTTAACTATACCATTATTTTACCGGGAAGTCAAGGTCGCATGGCGCGGCAGCGCCGGGTAAATGAGATACGCCGGACTTGACAGAGACGGCAAAGCGTGCTACACTGCACGCGTTTTAACGCTTTTGATCGAAGGAAGGGGGTGCGGATATGGCAAAAAAAGAGGCGGTGCGCCTGTCGGATCACTTTACCTTTGCCAGACTTGCCCGTTTTACCCTGCCCTCCGTCGCCATGATGATCTTCACCTCGATCTACAGTGTGGTGGACGGTTTCTTCGTGTCCAATTTTGCCGGGAAAGGGGCGTTCTCCGCCCTGAACCTGATCATGCCCGTATTGATGATTCTGTGTACGCTGGGGATGATGCTGGGCGCCGGCGGCACGGCGCTGGTGGCAAAAACCCTGGGACAGGGAGACAAGGATCGGGCGAACCGCATCTTTTCCCTGCTGATCTATACGGCTCTGATCGCCGGGACGGCGCTGGCGGCCGCGGGCTTTCTCCTCATGCCCCGCGTGGCGTTTCTCCTGGGCGCGCGGGAGGAGCTGCTGGCAAACTGCGTGGTCTACGGCAGGATCTACCTTTTGGGTCTGCCCTTCATGATCCTGATGATGATGTTCCAGACCTTTTACCCCGCGGCGGAAAAGCCCCGGCTCGGTTTTCTGGTCACACTGGGCAGCGGCGTATCCAATATGATCCTGGACGCCCTTCTCTGCACCCTTCTGCCGGCGGAGGGACGTCTGGCGGGCGCAGCGGGCGCCACGGCGTTCAGCCAGTTTGCGGGGGCTGTCTTTTCCCTGGCGTATTTCTCGATAAAAAAGGACGGACTCTTGCGCTTGGGAAAGACCCGGTTTGACGGCAAAGCCCTTCTGAAAGCCTGCTTCAACGGCTCTTCGGAATTTATGACCAGCATCTCCATGAGCGTGGTGAGTATGCTTTACAACGGTCAATTGATGCAATACGCCGGAGAGGACGGCGTCGCCGCCTACGGCGTTTTGATGTACGTGGGAATGATCTTCACCGCCGCCTTTGTGGGGTACTCCATGGGCGTTTCGCCCCCGATCAGCTTCCACCACGGCGCGGAAAACACGGAGGAATTGAAAAACCTGCTGAAAAAAAGCCTTGTGATCTGTCTGGCGGGCGGCGGCGCCATGGCGCTGTTCGGAGAGCTTTTCGCGCCGCTGCTTTCCCGGCTGTTCGTGGGATATGACGAGGGACTGTACCGCCTGACCCTGTCCGGCTTCCGCATCGTCGCCGTCACCTACTTTTTCGTGGGCTTTTGCATTTTCGGTTCCGGCTTCTTCACCGCCCTGAACGACGGGGTGACCAGCGCCGCCATCGCCTTTCTCCGCACGGTGGTTTTTGAGATCGCCTTTATCCTGCTTCTGCCCCGTCTGTTCGGAATAAACGGCGTCTGGATCTCCTGCGTGGCGGCGGACGCCACGTCCTTCCTGCTGGTGGGCGTCTTCCTCTTTGCCAAACGAAAGCGCTACGGGTTGACTTTGTGAGCGCCCTTTGAAAAAACCGGGTCTGCCGACCGTTTTAACAGACAGTCGGCAGACCCGGGCTTTTTTCTTGCATTTTTTTCATCTAATTGCGTTTTTTTCACCTAATCCTTGAATTCCCGGTACATTTCTGTTATGATAGTATATGTATTATAATGCGGGTACGGGCATGTCGCCTGCACCGACTGAAAGATTTACAGGAGGAACCACCATGACCATCACCCAAACCATTGAAAACGGAAAAGGCATTCTCTTTCCGGAAGGACGGTTGGACACCGTGACCGCGCCGGAGCTGGAAGCGGCGATCCAAAAAATTCTCCCCTCTTTGAATGAACTGACACTGGATCTGGAAAAGCTGGAATACATCTCCTCCGCCGGGCTGCGTGTTCTTTTATCCACGCATAAGGCTCTGAGCGGCAAGGGCGGGTTGACCGTCACGCACGTAAACGAGACGATTTCCGAGATCTTTGAAGTCACCGGCTTCACCGACATCCTCACCATCCGGTAAGCGCCCCATGACTACCGCACAGATCACCGTCAACGCAGAAGGAACGGGCGCCCGGGAAGTTCTTGCCCTGACGGAGCAGGCCGGCTTCTCCGCCGGACTTGACAAAAAAAGCGCCCTGCGGCTCCGGCTGTTGGCGGAAGAGCTTTTGGGGCTTTTCCGGAGCATTGCCGGAGAGGTGGCGTCCGTTTACCGTCTGGAACGGGACGGGCGTTCCTTTGTCCTTCACATGACTGCCAAGCCCCCCGTCACGGAAAAAATGAAGGAGCAGTTCCTCGCCGCTTCTTCCACGGGGAAAAATGACGCCACCCGCGGTTTTATGGGTAAGATCGGCGCCTTGATCGCCGGCGCCCTGGTCGCCGCCAAAGACGCTTCGCCCTACTTTTCCGCCGACGCGGATCCCGTTTTCATCCTGGGAGCCGTGGAGGGGGACGGCGCCGCCTGGTCTCTGGCATACTACCGGGAAAGACTGCGCGCTTCCCAACTGCAGAGCGAGGAGGCGGCACGGGCGCGGGACGAATTGGAGCGTTCCATCGTCGCCGCCATCGCCGACGACGTGAAGGTGCGCATTCTCGGCAATAAAGTCGAAATACGCATCTATAAATCCTTCTGATCCCGCCTGCCAAATCGAAACGAAAGAGCGAAAAGATTATGAGTTTTACCTATTCCATCCCCGATCTGATCAATATGCTGTTCATCGCGGGGGGCATCGGCATCTGCACGCTTTGTCTGATGCAGATCTCCGCCTCCGCGCACATCCGCAAGATCGTACGCAGATACTTCCAGACGTTTTTCGGTCTGCTTTTGTTTTACATCTCCGCCCACCTCGCCCGGGAGATCCTGAACGCTTTGCCCGGCGCGGGGGTACGGTCGGCTCTATACGTCATTACGTCCGCGGAGATCATCGCCGCGGCGTTTATGTCCCACATCATGTCTCTTCTGGTGTTAGCCGTAGCAAGGATGGACAACAAGAAAAAAGCCATCGGACTGGTGGTTTATCTGTACGCCCTCCTCATCGGGCACATCGTTGTGGTGCTTGCCGGACTTCCCTTCGATCTGATCTTCTACTTTGACGAAGCGAACGTCTATCACCGCGGCGCCGGTTACCTGCTGTCCAACCTTGCGCCGGTGGCGATGCTCATCTTCGATCTGGTGGTATTGCTCCGGAACCGAGAGAAGATCGACAAACGCATCCGGATCGCTTTCATCGTGTATATGATCGCCCCCGCCGTCGCCATCGGACTGCAGGCGCTTTCCGCCCGGATCCAGTTTATCATCTTTGCCACGGTGGCTTGCTCCGTGTATATGTTCTCCGTCATCATTGCCATTCAGAACGAGCAGTTTGTGAAGCAAAAGCTGGAAAGCTCGCGGCTGGACGCGGAATTGAACATGGCTTCCCGCATTCAGGAGGGGATGCTTCCCAGCATTTTCCCGCCTTTTCCCGACCGGGATGAATTCGATCTTTACGCCTCCATGGATCCCGCCAAGGAAGTGGGCGGCGACTTCTACGACTTTTTCCTGGTGGACGACGACCACTTGTGTATGGTCATGGCGGACGTTTCCGGCAAGGGTGTTCCCGCTGCCCTCTTTATGATGGCGAGCAAGATCATTTTGGCAAACAACGCCATGATGGGCAAATCCCCCGCGCAGATCCTCACGGACACCAACGCCGCCATTTGCTCGGGCAACAAAGAAGAAATGTTTGTCACCGTGTGGCTGGGGATCCTGGAGATCTCCACCGGAAAGCTCACCGCCGCCAACGCGGGTCACGAATATCCCGCCGTACAACGCCCCGACGGCGCCTTTGAACTGCTGAAGGACAAGCACGGCTTTGTGATCGGCGGTATGGACGGCATTCGCTACAAGGAGTACGAAGTTCAGCTCGCCCCCGGCTCCAAGCTGTTCCTGTATACCGACGGCGTTCCGGAAGCCACCAACGCCCAGGGCGAACTGTTCGGCGCCGACCGTATGGTGGCGGCGCTGAACCGGGATGGGACGGGCGAACCGAAGGACATTCTTACCAAGGTAAGAGAGAGCGTGGACGCCTTTGTGAAGGACGCGGAGCAATTTGACGATCTGACGATGCTTTGTATGACCTATAAGGGCAGATCCGAAGCAAAAGAAATAAAAGAGGTGCAATAATATGGGAGCCAACGATACCGTCTTTACCCTTTTTCTCACCGGAAGGATCGACTCCGGCAATGCCGCCGCCGTTGAGGAGGAGTTTCTCTCCAAGCTCGCCGGACACACCGGTCCGGTGGTGCTGAACGCCGCGAAGCTGGATTATATTTCCAGCGCCGGACTGCGGGTGATCCTGCGCCTGCGGAAGACCTGGCAGGATCTGAAGATCGAAGAGGTCAACTCCGACGTGTACGAGGTTCTGGAAATGACGGGCTTCACGGAAATGATGCCCGTACAGAAGGCGTACCGGGTCGTATCCGTGGAAGGGTGCGAGGTCATTGGCGAAGGCGCCAACGGCAAGGTGTACCGCATCGACAAGGACAATGTGGTGAAGACCTATAAAAACGCGGACGCCCTTTCCGAGATCCAGCACGAACGGGAAGTGGCGAAGCTCGCCTTGATTTTGGGCGTTCCCACCGCCATCTCCTACGACGTGGTGCGGGTGGGTGATTCCTTCGGTTCCGTATTTGAACTGCTGGACGCCCGTTCCTTTGCCAAGATCCTTGCCCAGGAGCCGGAACGGATGGATTTCTGCGTGAACGAATACGTGAAGATGCTGAAAAAGATCCACTCCATCCGGGTGCCCGCGGGCAAGCTGCCGAGCTTTAAGGAAAAGACGGTCGCTTCCATTGAACGAATGAAGGACACCCTGCCGGACGGGCTGGGGGAAAAGCTTTTGCGGATGGTGCGGGAGATCCCGGACAACGATCATATGATCCACGGGGACTTTCACACCAAAAACATCGTTCTGTGCGACGGCGAAGTTTTATTGATCGATATGGACACGCTCTCCGTGGGCGATCCCATTTTTGAGCTGTACCGGATGTATAACTCCTTTGTGGGTTATTCGGAGAACGATCCGCAGATCATTCTGGACTTCCAGGGCTATTCCGCGGAAGTGGCACGCAAGTTCTGGCACGATTCTCTCGCCGCGTATCTGGGCACGGCGGACGAGGAAAAATTGCGCCGGGCGGAAGAAAAGATCCGCTGTATCTCCTACGGCAACCTCATTGACTGGCGCACCCGCCATCCCGCCAAGAAGCCCGGGCAGGGCGAGGCGGAGATCGCTTTGTGGAAGGCTCGCTTGATCGAGCTTTTAGGCAGAGTGGACGACCTGAAATTGGATCTGACCGCGGAAGAGGGCGACCCGAGGGAGCTGGACGTGGAGGCGTGCGACGAGCAGCTGCCCAACGTTCTTGCCTTTGTGGAAAAACGGCTGGAGGGCGCAAACTGCACGCCCAAGGCGAAAATGCAGCTGGATCTCGCCGTGGAGGAGATTTTCGTCAATATCGCCCACTACGCCTATTCTCCCGAGATCGGCAGAGCGACGGTGCGCGTGGACGTGACGGAAGATCCGGTGTGCGTGACCATCACCTTTATAGACAAGGGCGTTCCCTATGACCCCCTGAAAAAGGACGACCCGGACGTGTCCCTCTCCGCGGACGAGCGGGAGATCGGCGGTCTCGGCATTTACCTGACCAAACAAATCATGGACGAGGTGTCCTACGAATACAAAGACGGACAGAACATTCTCACGCTGAAAAAAACGCTGTAACAGAAAGGGCGCCGCCATGGCATCGCAAACGGGAAGAGTTGATCTGCACATGCATTCGCGTTTTTCCGACGGGACGGACTCGCCGGAAGCGCTGCTTGCCGCCGTAAAAAAGGCGCGCCTCTCCGTCTTTTCCGTGACGGATCACGACGGGGTGAAGGCGGGGCTCGTGATGCCCGCTTTGACGGCGGGGCAGGATCTGTCCTTCATTCCCGGTGTGGAATTCTCCTGTCAGGACGGAGAGGGAAAGTATCATATTCTGGGATACGGCTTCGATCCCGAGGCGCCCTCCATCGCCGCCGTAGTGGAGCACGGGCACGCCCTGCGTATGTCCAAGATCCAGGCGCGGATCGATTTTCTCAAAACGGCGTTTGGCTTCACGTTTCCCCGGGAAGAACTGGACGCACTGCTTTCCCTGGATAACCCCGGCAAGCCCCATTTGGGCAACCTGATGGTGAAATACGGCTACGCTCCCTCCAAGGAAACGGCGATAAGGGAATACATCGATCAGCTGCATATTCCCGATTCCCACATCGCGCCGGAAGAAGCCATCTCCGGCATTCTGGGCGCGGGCGGGGTGCCGGTGGTCGCCCATCCCTTTTTCGGCGACGGGGGCGATTTGATCTTAGGCGCGGATATGGAAGCGCGCCTGGCACGCCTGGTCTCCTTCGGGCTTGCCGGACTGGAAGCGTTTTACTCCGGCTTTTCCGAAAAAATGAGACGGGAAGCCCTGTCTTTGGCGGATCGCTTTGATCTGTTCGTAACGGCGGGAAGCGACTATCACGGCGCCAATAAGCTCATTGCCCTGGGGGATACGGGCTTGCCGGAAGCGTCTCCCCTGCCCCCCCGGATGCAGGCGTTTCTGGAAACGGTATTGGCATGAACTTTTTTGCCTTCGACACCCGCGATACCAAGCCGAGGCTTCGCATGCTGCTGGCGGTCACTCTTGCCGCCGTCGCCCTGCTCGTCTTCTTTTTGACAACTGCGCCGGAAGCGAGCATCGGCCCGGTGACGGTGATGGCGGTATACAGTTTTGCGGCGGTGGCGCTGCTTCTCATCGCCTTTCGGGAGCAGATCCGCTACAATCCCTATTCCTACAACACCATCTTTTATTTCGGCTTTGCCCTGTTCGGGCTTTCCGTGGGAGTGACCAACGTCATCCTGGCGGTGGATATTCTCTCCGCGCCCGCTCTGTACAGTCCCGCCGCGGTCATTCGGGCGGCGCTGGAAAGCGCCAAGGCGTATATGTTTCTCTCCTTTCCCTTTCTCGCCGTGTTTTCCGCGGCGCTGTGCGTTTCCAACGCGGTTCTGATCCGCCGGGAAGGCAGGCGCTTCGTCAACGTGCTGGGCGTCGTTTTGTCCTTCTTTCTCATGGCGGGGGTGGCGTTTCTGTTTTTCTTCGACAGCGCCGGATCCTTCAGCACCTCCGCGGCGCTGATCCACGATCTGTTCGCGTATCTGTTCGCCGCCGTTTATCTGTATTTTGAATGTATGCTCATCGGCACCATGGTGGCGGACGCCATTGCCGCCCGGTACGAGCCGAAACCGGACAAGGACTTCATCATCATTTTGGGATGCGGCTTGAAACAGGACGGCTCCCCTACCCCGCTTCTTCAAGGCAGGATCGACCGGGCGCTCACCTTTGCGGAAAAGCAGGAGAAGCTGACGGGGAAAGCCCCCGTTTTCGTCACCTCCGGGGGAAAGGGACCCGATGAAGCGATCTCCGAGAGCCTTGCTATGAAGCGGTATCTCCTTTCCCGGGGCGTTCCGGAAGAGCGCATTCTGGAAGAGGATCGATCCACCACCACCTTCGAGAATATGAAGTATTCCAAGGAAAAGATCTGCGCTGTCGACCCGGGCGCCCGCATCGCCTTTTCCACCACCAACTACCACGTGTTCCGCAGCGGTCTCTTTGCCCGTCGTGTCAAGATGCGCGCCGTCGGCATGGGGGCGAAGACGAAGTGGTATTTCTGGCCGAACGCCGCCGTGCGGGAATTCGCGGGGCTGCTCACTCATCACCAGGTGAAGCAGGCGCTGATCTTAGGCGGACTGATCGCCGTTTACGCAACTTTGACCGTTTTGGTTTACACCCTTTGATCCTTCTGAATTTTTCAACCGAGGCAAGTCTATGGTAACTACACCCTCCACCGATCCCCTGATGGATCCCTCCGGCTTTGTGGTGCTTGCGGAGCAGGTGCCGCAGATCGTGCAGGAGATCCGCTATTATTCCACCTTCAACTTCATCGGGGAGCGGGTGGACGGTTACGAAGAGCCCTGCGCCCTTTTGACCAGGGAAGCGGCGCGGGCGCTGAAGAGCGTGAGCAACGAGCTTGCGGTACAGGGCTACCGTTTGAAGGTGTTCGACGCATATCGCCCCGCCTGCGCCGTGCGGCAGTTCATCTTCTGGGGCATCGAGGATCAGGACGTGCGGATGAAGCCCTATTTTTATCCCGACCTGGAAAAGCAGGAGATCTTTCAAAAGGGCTATATCGCCAAACGCTCCAGCCACAGCCGGGGCAGCGCGGTAGATCTGACCCTTTTGGATATGCGCACCGGCAAGGAAGTGGATATGGGCGGGCCCTTCGACCTGTTCAGCGAGCGCTCCCATCCCTCGTTCCGGGGGATCACCGACCGGCAGTATGAAAACCGAATGTTCCTGCAAAGCGCCATGGCGCGGGGCGGTTTTTTGCCTTTGGACTGCGAGTGGTGGCATTTTTGTTTGAAGGACGAGCCTTTTCCGGATCGCTATTTTGAATTTCCCGTTTCCTCTGCTTATCTGAGGAAATAAGCCTTCTATCATCATTTTCAAAGGAGCCGACCGACGATGACCGTACTGTCTTATGTGATGGTTTATGCAGGGTCCGCCTTGATGGCGTTCAACATCATTTTGTATCTGCGCTTTGCGCACAGCCTTTTAAAGCGGGACAGTTGGGGCAAAGAGAGCCGCATCTTCTTCCTCCCGATCGTCCTTTTGATCCTGTTTTTGGCGGGATACCTGGCAGTGGGCTTCTTCGGGGAGCCTAACGTGATCATCGCTTCCATTCTTTTCGGCGGCAGTATTTTTGTGTTCGTGATGCTGTATTTGATGAGGCGGGCGGTGGATCGCATTCAGGAAAACGAGCATTTGAAAGCAAAGCTTTCCGCCGCGGAGGAAGCCAGCCGCGCCAAAACCTTTTTCCTCTCCAATATGTCTCACGATCTGCGCACCCCCCTGAACGCCATCATCGGCTACACCACCATAGCCAAGCGGGACAACGTTTCCCCGGAGGAGAGACGGTCGTTTCTGGTCAAGATCGACGCGGCGAGTCATCAGCTTCTGTCCATCGTCAACGACGTTTTGGAAATGGGCCGCATTGAAAGCGGCAAAATGGAACTGAATCCCGCTCGAATGGATCTGAAAGAATGCATGACGGACGCGGGCGACCTGATCCACTCCCAGGCGGAAGCCAAGCGCATCGCCTTTACCGCTTCCTGCACCGCGACGGACACCTGGGTGATGTGCGACAAGAATCTTCTCACCCGGGTGCTGGTCAATCTGCTGGGCAACGCCGTGAAATTCACCGGCGAGGGGGGCAAGATCTCCCTGACGTTGGCGGAAACGGAAAAGAAAGCGGATTCGGCAAGCTACGAGATCCGGGTGAAGGATACGGGCATCGGGATGGATCCCTCCTTCGTGGAACATCTGTTCACGCCTTTTGAGCGGGAGCGCACCTCCACCATCAGCAAGATCCAGGGGACCGGGCTCGGGATGGCGATCACCAAAGACATTATGGATCGTATGGGCGGCACCATCGACGTGGAAACGGAAAAGGGCAAGGGCACGGAATTCATCCTGCATCTCACCTTTCCCCTCGCCTCCGCCGAAGAAAAAGACGAATCCGCCTCACCCGAGGAAATGCGTTTTGACGGCAAGCGGATCCTTTTGGCGGAGGATAACGCCGTCAACCGGGAAATCGCTCAGATGATCCTCACCCAGGCGGGCTTTGCGGTGGAGGACGCGGAAAACGGCAAGGAAGTTCTGGAAAAACTCACGGCAGCCGGCAGCGGTTATTACGATCTGGTGCTGACGGACATTCAGATGCCCGTGATGGACGGCTACACGGCGGCGCGCGCCATCCGTTCCCTGCCGGACCCCGCCTTGCGAAATATTCCCATCGTCGCCATGACCGCCAACGCCTTCGCGGAGGATGTTGTCGCCGCCAGGGACTCGGGCATGAACGCCCATATTTCCAAGCCTTTGGATCTGAAAGAAATGTTTTCGACTCTTCAAAACGTTTTGAAGGTGGAATAACGACAAATTGGACAAAGAAAGGATCAGTATTGCAATGGCAAAAAAAGTTGTAACGTTCGGAGAGATCATGATGCGGTTGAATCCGGAAGGATATTACCGCTTTGTACAGGCGGATCGGATGGAGGCAAGCTACGCCGGAGCGGAAGCCAACGTGGCTGTTGCGCTTTCCGGTTACGGACTTTCCGCCGCTTTTGTATCCAAGGTCCCCGCTCACGAGATCGGTCAATGCGCTGTGAACGCCCTGCGCCGCTACGGCGTAGACACCGGCAATATGCTTCGGGGGGGCGATCGTCTGGGCATTTTCTATTGCGAAAAAGGCGCTTCTCAGCGGGCTTCCAAGGTCATTTATGACCGCGCCGGATCCTCCTTCGCGCTTTCCCGCGCCGGGGAATACGACTGGAACGCCGTTTTTGAAGGCGCGTCCTGGTTCCACTTTACCGGCATTACCCCCGCGTTGGGCGGTGAGCTGCCGGAGATCTGCCTGGCTGCCTGCAAAGCCGCCAAGGAACGGGGGATCACCGTTTCCTGTGACTTGAACTACCGGAAAAAGTTGTGGAGCCGGGAAAAGGCGGGTGAGGTCATGGGCAAACTGATGCCCTATATCGATCTGGTCATCGCCAATGAGGAGGACGCCAAGGACGTATTCGGCATTGCCGCCAAGAACAGCGACATCAACGCCGGCAAGCTGGATCGCGACGGCTACGTGGACGTGGCGCGTCAGCTGGCAAGCCGTTTCGGGTGCAAAAAGGTCGCCATCACCCTGCGGGGCTCCCTTTCCGCCAGTGAAAACGACTGGGCGGGAATGCTCTACGACGCCGCCGGCGACGCCGCTTTCTTTTCCACCACCTACCGCATCCACCTGGTGGATCGCGTGGGCGGGGGCGACTCCTTCGGCAGCGGCTTGATCTACGCTTTGATCACCGGCCTTGAGAGCCAAAAAGCCATCGACTTCGCCGTGGCAGCTTCCTGCCTGAAGCAGAGCATCGAGCACGACTTTAACCTGGTCTCCGTGGCAGAGGTGGAAGCCCTCGCCGGCGGCAACGCCTCCGGCAGAGTCCAGCGGTAAAAGGATCGGCGCGTTATTTCTTGTTCCATAAAAGAAAGCGGCAGGCGAATGCTTGCCGCTTTTGTCAAAAAGAATACCACTTGCGTTGCAAGCGGTATTCTTTTTGGGTCGGAGTGTTCATAACGCAAGTGGATTCTTTATTCTTTGTTCATTTCTTCCGCTTGTTTTTCAAGCGCGCGGTAGTCTATTGTGTTGTCACAAAATGTTCTGTTACAACGAATCAACATACTCATTTCCTTGCTTTTCAAGTGTGCGGAAATCATATTTGCCGTTTTGAGTATAGGGTAATTCTTGCACAATTTTGATGTGCTTAGGTATCTCGTGAGTCTTTAATTCCTTTTCGCATTTTTTCAAAATATCACTGATAACCGCAGTCTCGTCATTATATCCTTCATTAAGCAACACAAAAGCCATAGGGACATGTTCTTCGTCTTTGTCTTTCACTTCAACGGCAACACATTCCTTTACGGCAGGATGTTCGCTGATTTTATCCTCAATGGTATAAGCGGAAATTTTGAAACCGAGACGAACAATTACACGGCGTAAACGTCCTTTCAAGAAGACAAACCCGTCTTCGTCAACGTATCCCAAATCTCCTGTATGTAGCCATACTTTCCCGTCAAGATGAACTTTCTTTACAGAATCGGTATCACCTTTGTTGCCCTCATAATACAAGAACATCGTGTTTGCCAAAACACATATTTCGCCCTCTTCACCATACGGAAGTTCTTTTCCTGTATCGTTATCATATGCGATAACTGTCTCGCCGTATTTCGCAATACCAACGGAACCATATCTATTGTGTTTCACAGGATTTACTGTCAAACATCCCCAACCCTCGTTATTGCCATAGCCGTTTACCAGCACTGTGTTGAACTTCTTTTCGAATCTTTCGTTTTCTTCCACAGATATTTTATCTCCGCCGGAAACTAATCCATCAACGCTTCCGAAAAAAGCCTGCTTTGTATGTTCGCTCAATTTATCAAACTGTTCAAACAAATAGCGGTAATGAAACGGTGCGGCAAAGGAAATTGTAAACTTCCCTAAGTATGGCATGATAGCATCGGGATCAAAAGTTGGACACAGTATGACCTTACTTCCGAGAGAAAGCGGATATAATATTGCTTCACCGATAGCATAAGCAATCCACGGCGGGAGCAAATCAAGCAACACCTTACCTTCTCC